>JAEUTS010000255.1 GCA_016787005.1 Bacteroidia bacterium | reverse complement strand
CGGAACTATAACCTTTCCAAAAGGATTACATTCTCCACATGATGCGTCTGAGGAAACATATCGACCGGTTGTATTTTGCCAACCTTGTATTTTGCACAAAGTAAGATCAGGTCGCGAGCCTGTGTAGCAGGGTTACAGCTTACATAAACGATCCTGTCAGGATTTATTTCTAAAATTTTATTTACCACATCTTCATGCATGCCGTTACGCGGCGGATCGGTTATGATCACATCCGGTTGTCCATGTTCTTTTACAAACTCTTTATTTAATACATCTTTTATATCGCCTGCGTAAAAGGAAGTATTGCTTATGTTATTGAGCTGCGAATTTATTTTAGCATCTTCAATAGCGTCTGGTATATATTCAATACCAACAACCTTTTTCGCGTGCTTGGCTATAAAATTGGCAATGGTGCCGGTGCCTGTGTAAAGGTCATAAACGACTTCATTGCCTGTGAGTCCCGCATAATCGCGGGCGATCTTATACAATGTATATGCCTGTTCTGAGTTTGTCTGATAAAATGATTTCGGACTGATTCTGAATTTAAGTCCCTCCATTTCTTCTATGATGTGATCTTTTTTGTGATAAGCCTTTATCAGCTGGTCACTTATGGTATCGTTCATTTTGAGATTGACAGTATACATCAACGCTGTTAGGTTCGGGAATTGTTCATTTAAGAATGAAAGAACCTTTTCAATTCCGGCATCATTCTGTTCTCCAAAGCAAACAATGACCATTAATTCCCCGGTGGAAGTGGTGCGAATGATAGTGTTACGCAGCAATCCTTTGTGTTCACGTATATCATAAAATGTAAGATCGTTTTTCAGGGCAAATGCTTTTAATGCTAAACGAATACTGTTGGATGGCTCTACCTGTAAATGGCAGTTGTTGATGTCCAGTATCTTGTCGAACATTTTTGGGATATGAAATCCAAGCGCATTTCGATTGTCAAACGCTTTACCCGATTTAATTTCTTCATCTGTAAGCCACATTTTGTTTGAAAATGTGAACTCAAGTTTATTCCGGTAATATTTTTGGTCAGGTGATCCTATAATGGGGCTTATGCCGGGCAGATCCATTTTACCAATACGCTGAAGATTATCGGCTACTTGTTTTTGCTTATAGTGCAGCTGCCATTCGTACTTCATGTTTTGCCATTTGCAGCCTCCACACACACCAAAGTGCTCACAAAATGGCTCACTTCGTTTGTCGGAATAGGAATGAAACTTTATGATCTTTCCCTGCGCGTAATTTTTCTTTTTCCGTGTCAGTTGAACATCAACAATATCGCCTGGTACGGCGCCCTCGACAAATACAACCATTTCATTCACTTTTGCAACGGCTTGTCCTTCTGCTCCGGCATCAATAATGGAAACTGATTCAAGGACAGGTAAGTTTTTTCGTTTTATTTGCATAGAGGCCAAAGTTAGGATATTTCATCTTCTGACCTTTTAATGGGATAAATTCATTAAATTTAACCATTGAGGAACTCTAAAAACCAGCCAAAATGAAGACACCGGCTACATTATTCTTTTCCCTGTTTTTTTTCACCGCATCAGCCAAAACATGGCAGGTTGGAGCCGGTAAAACATATACAAAACCAAGTGCAGTGGCTTCACTTGTTCAAAACGGTGATACAGTTGCGATCGATGCGGGAACGTATGTAGGTGATGTAGCAAACTGGACAAAGAATAATCTTGTTTTGAAGGGTGTGGGAGGCCTTGCTCATCTCAACGCGAACAATACCGCATATGGACGCAAAGGCATTTGGTTAATTACCGGTACAAACACAACAGTTGAAAATATTGAATTCTCACACTGCCATGATGTCGATGGCCTTGACCTGAACTGGGCGGGCATACGCATGCAGGGAACTGATCTGACTGTAAAGAATTGTTATTTCCATGATAATGATAACGGCATATTGGGTGGGGGAAGTACATCAAATAGTAATGTTGTGATCAGCTATACCGAATTCAATCATAATGGTTATGGTGACGGGTATTCGCATAACTTATATATCAGTAATATTGACTCCTTAATATTTACACATAATTATTCACATCATGCTACCATCGGACATGAATTAAAAAGTCGTGCGTACGTTAATTATATTTTGTACAACCGGATAATGAATGAAAGTACCGGAGATGCCAGCCGGGAAATCGATCTGCCTAACGGAGGTACAGCAATTGTTATGGGCAACCTGATAGAGCAGGGAGCCAACACAAGTAACAGTAATTTGATCGGCTATGGACTGGAAGGACTAAGTAACCCTGCCGCACTCGAGGTTTATCTGATCAATAATACTATTGTAAATGATAGGTCTGCAGGGTCTTTTGTGCAGTTAGCATCGGGTACTGCAAAATTCAAGGCTTACAATAATATATTTGCCGGCCCGGGTAGTCTTTTAAGCGGTACCGCAACGGTTATTGATACA
>JAEUTS010000221.1 GCA_016787005.1 Bacteroidia bacterium | reverse complement strand
ATTTTCATTAGTGAAAACAAAAACAGAAAAGGCCCTATGAAGCAAACCTTTTTCATGAGCCTCCAGTTTTTCACACACCCCTGTCGCGGTATCATTTTCATCGACGAGTATGACCATCTCTTTGCTCATTGGAGAATTTTTGCCGTATGCCACTAAAACACTAAAACACGAAAGCCCACCAAAAAGTCGTATTCGATGCACACTCTGTCTATTGCATAGGAACTTCCATGATCAGTATTTCGCTCTTTGTTTCAGCTTTTATTTTTATTTTATCAATGGCCCAAACACCCATGCCATCGCGCTTGTTCAATAATTGATCTTCAACAAATACAGAGCCGCTGATCACAAATAGGTAGATGCCATTCCCCTTTTTCTTTAGGGTGTAATCAATTGAAAGGTCTTTGTCGAAATTCCCCAAATGGAACCAGGCATCCTGATGGATCCACAGGCCTTTTTCATTCGCGTTCGGGGACACTATTTGCAGCAATTTATTTACTCTGTCTTTAGGATCGAATGTGATTTGATCGTAACGCGGCGTTACATTGCGTTTATTCGGAAAGATCCAGATCTGGAGCAGGTTGGTTTTTTTGTCTGGATTTTTGTTGTACTCGGAATGATATACCCCTGTCCCGGCACTCATTACCTGTACCTCATTCTGGCGGATGACCCCAACATTGCCCATGCTGTCCTTGTGCTCTAACTCACCTTCAATGGGAATGGTAATGATCTCCATATTATCATGCGGATGCATTCCAAAGCCTCCTCCTCCGTCAATAATATCATCATTCAATACACGCAACACGCCAAAGTGCATGCGTGCCGGATCGTGATAATTCGCGAAACTGAAGGTATGGTGAGCGTCAAGCCAGCCGTGTTGGGCATGCCCCCTGGTTTCGGCTTTATGTAAAACCATATTTGTCATAGGAATATTAATTTGAGAAATTTAATGCGGTTAAGGTACGAAAGAGGCAGCTAATTTCTGAAAGTTTTATTTGTCTGTAACGGCTTTCGGCCCGAGTATTTCATATGTGTTTTTGCATTCTTTTCAAAAAAATCATGTAGGTTTGAGTATAAATGATACGTATACCCTTATTACACCGTAAGAAGACCAGTACCAAAGTTGTTTTGGTGGTATTGGCGGGTTTGATATTCCTGATGGGGTACTTTACAATTAATTCTTACCTGGAATTTCAGGCACAGACTTTATTAAAGCTCGAGGCCATTGCTAAAACCCTGGCTTTACAGGTTAACGGAGATGAACACCAGTACCTGATAAGAAAGTATAAGGAAAAAGGAGCCATTAAAACGAATGAACAGGATTCGGTTTACTATAAAATACAGCAGGAGCTTGCAAAGGGATATACGGCTAATGGTTTGCGTTCGGAGATTGCTACACTCTATTTTGACAGCACCACAAAGCATTTTTCGTATGTGGTGAATTCAAGCGATACGCCGTATTACCTTGATCCCTACGAACAGTTTCATAAAAAGTTTTACGATGATTATACAAAGGGTGGAACAATTGAGGCCTATACGGATGAGTACGGAACATGGTTAACCGCTTTCAGTCCGATTAAAAACAAAAATAATGTTGTTGTAGGGATACTGGAGGTGGACGAAAAATATGACGATTTTTTGCACGTGGCCGATGTGAAACTATACAGAAATATGGGCATTTCACTGATTATTTTCATTGTGGTGGCTGTAATGTTATTGCGCTATGTGCGCTTTGTTCTTGTAAATGAAGAGGAGGTAAAGCGTGAGTTGGAAGAATCGTACCGGATAATTCAGGAGCATAATAAGGATGTGTTGAATAGTCTGAACTACGCGAAAAAAATACAAACAGCCATTTTACCTCCGCTCGATCTGATCCGGAAAAACCTGCCTGGTTCATTTGTACTGTATTCGCCAAAAGACATTGTAAGCGGCGACTTTTATTTTTTTCATGAGTTAAAACCGAAGAAAAAATTTTTCATCGCAACCTGCGATTGCACAGGGCATGGAGTGCCGGGCGCGTTAATGTCGATGATAGGAAATAATTTGCTCGATCATATTATCCCTTCCAACCCGGATATTGTACCGGCTGAAATATTGAATCAGATGAACCGGGGTGTTGTAAACGCATTAAAACAGGAAGGAAAGTACAGCGAGACGCGTGATGGAATGGATGTATCCTTGTGCCTTGTTGATCTTGAACATAACACCATCGATTTCGCCGGAGCCAACAGGCCTTTGTATGTTGTCCGCAATAAGGCGATAATGGAATATAAAGGCGACAAGCGCCCGATCGGTGGATATGAAGATACAACGCAGTCCTATACGAATCATCACATTGCGATAGAAAAAGGCGACAGGTTTTATATGTTCAGCGATGGGTATGCCGACCAGTTTGGAGGCCCCGGCAATAAAAAATTTCTCATAAAAAATCTGCAGCAGTTGCTCATTGAAATCGCGGGGTTGGATTTTAATGTTCAGCACAAACGGCTATACGAAAGTCACCTATCGTGGAAAGGAAGCAATGAACAAACAGATGATGTGTTGGTGATCGGTTTTGGGGTGGATATCAGCGAATAACCAATACTGCACATGTTTGCAAATAGTTATCATGTACCCATGTCATCCATCACTCTGTCAGGAATAACACAAATCCTTTTAGTACATTCGGTTTATTCGCAATTTTATTTATAGTTTGATCCTCCAGGATAAATTAATCACTCTTCCGTCAATTGGCCCCCACAGCGCTTTGAACGAGGGATTTGATGCAGGGGGAATAACAATATTTTCATATTGTGTCTGACGAAAATCAAGGACATTTTCACAATTGAGCACAATGCTTCCCTTCTTTAGTTTGCGTTCAATCATTGCGGCTACAAACCAATAATTCTTTGCCTTTATGTTTCTGCCGGTATATTGATTTCCGACCCAGCTGCTTTCCACACCGAACCGCCATTTCCCTTCTATCTCATACGTTAAGGTTGTCGCGAATTTATCCTGTGGGCTGAAATAGATGAATTCAGAAGAAGAACCGGATTGTTTCGCGATGGTATGGTTGTAGCCGAGGTATAATTCTATTTCTTCAAATGTAAACCTCAGGTAAGTATCCGTTCCTGTACTGGTAACATTGTATTTGGCGTTGGCAGGTTTAACAGATCCGGCACTGTCGTATTTAAGCGCTATAGGGTCGGTGATCTGTGTATAGTAAAATGCCTGGTCAATCTGCATGGAAACAACATCAAACAATACCGTATGATAATTTATATCAAAGTTTACTCCCATCGATCGTTCAGCTTGTATGGCATTATCCGGGGGCAGTAATGTTTTAAAGCTTCCCGAAAGGGTTTGTTGTGTAAATATATTAGGTGCTTTATATCCAGTTCCTCCGCTTAACCTGAACGACACAGTGGGCGTTGGTTTATAAAAAAATGCGATGCGTGGCAAAACAAAAGATCCATATTTGTTATGTCGGTCAAGGCGTATTCCTGTTTCTATGAGCAACTTTTCTTTTAGCTGCCATCCATCCTGGATGAATAATCCCAGCGTCTGATTAAAATAATTATTTATCCGGGAAGAATCGGATCTGCTCTTTGTAAACTGCTCGGTCGTATTGTTCAAGCCTGTTACTAATTGGTGCTTTTTTGCTTTTAATATATGGCCCGCTTCGGCGTAGCTTACAAATTGATGCCCTGCAAATGCAAGTCCGCTTTGGTCAACATTCCGGCTGAATAAACTCGTTGTTCCTTTTATTATGAACGATTGGTTGTCATTTATGTCCCTGTTAAAATGGAAATCCATAGAACTTCTTCGGGTAATATTTTTCTCAAAAAACGAATGAATTGAATCTGGTTGGCCAGTAATACGTTTCATGTCGCCGCCTGTTCTGTTTTCAAATAGGGTTGAAAGACCTGCTTTCAGTGTTGTTTTTGGATTGAAATAAAAGAACAGACGGGGATGTACAAGAATGTTCATTGTTTCAGGCAGATCTGAAAATCCATCTCCATTTACATCAACAGCTTTTTGTAACATGCCGCCTGCAAATAAAGTGACACCCATTTTTTTAAACTTCCGCGCATAATACCCGTTTACATTTGATTCCTTTAACGTAGATTGATTAAGGGTAAACGAAACTTCGGGACTGTCGACCGGTTCTTTTGAAATGAAATTTATCATCCCTCCGATAGCTCCGCCGCCATATAGTGTGGAAACAGACCCCTTAATGATCTCAACCTGCTTTAGGTCCATAGGAAGTAATTGTATCACACCAAAACTTCCTGAAAAACCTTCGTATAGCGGTAATCCATCACGTAACAGCTGTGTATATTTGCCATCGAGACCTTGCATACGCACACTTGAGTTCCCTGTTACAGCGGACGTCTGTTGTATGTGTATCACGGACAAATCTCCCAAAATACTTGCGACATTTCCTGGTTTTATACTATTCTCTTCATTCATGTCTTCCTCTCCAAGTACTTCCACCTTCATTGGCAGATCGTCAATTCTTGAGTTAGTGCGGGTGGAAGACACAGTTACTTCATCAAATGTTTTACTATCCGGAATCAACATTATCAGAACGATTTCTCCCGGTTGATCAGGCGGCAACTTTATTTTTTTACTTGTGTTTTTGTAGCCCATAAGGCTTGCTGTAATCAGATGTTCGCCATCGGGAATATTTTTCAATTCAGCAATGCCATTAATATTAGTCGTAGTATTGAAACTGGTATGGTCAAGCTGAATAATTACTCCAACCAGTTTTTCGGAAGTTGTGCTGTCGCGTGCAATAAATTTCAAATCGTTTTGCGCTAAATAGGGGGTGCAAATAAATAATAATGAAATTAAAGTAATGTAAAATTTATTCAGCATCTATATTCTCATGATTATTGCAGAGAATAAAATTAATAATTATGAAGCAGGGGCGAGGATATTTTATCAGGTGGGAATTCCGGAAGGTGTTTTTATCTCGCCAAATTCTTTCAGTGTACGCAAATGTGACTTCAGCGCACCAAAGAAGGTGGGCTTCATGTTATAGGGCAATCCAAATTCAAGGGCAGTTTTTTCAACAATGGGGGCGATGGCCGGATAGTGAACGTGACTGATATTTGGGAACAGGTGATGTTCGATCTGGAAATTGAGTCCTCCAATGAACCAGTTTAGCAACGAATTATTTCGGGCAAAATTAGAAGTAGTATATAGCTGGTGAATAACCCATTCATTATCAATATTGCCCTCAACATTTGGCAGTGGCTGGTCGGCTCCTTCAACAATGTGAGCCATCTGGAAAATGGTACTCATAATAACGCCGGATATAAAATGCATGAGTAAGAAACCAATTAATACCTGCCACCAGCTAAAGTCTGTAAGCAATATAGGCAGAACAATAGCTGTGAACAGGTAAAGCACCTTGGTAGCAAATAGCGTCAAAAATTCAGCGACAGGTTCTGCATTTTGCTGCTTTAACACACCTTTTTTATAATACAACCAGAGTTGCCTGAAATCTTTTGTCACCAATGAGAGGGACATCATTCCATACAAAAGGAGTGCGTATATATGTTGAAAGCGTTGAAATTTAAGTGCGGGGGCATGCGGACTTAAACGAATAACTGCCCTGGGTTCTATGTCCTCGTCATACCCAAGTATATTGGTAAATGTATGATGCATGATATTGTGCTGCATATTCCAGTTAAAAACACAGCCACCCAATATATACATGGTTTTTGCCATGATCCTGTTAACCCATTTCTTATCGGAGTATGCGCCATGACCGCCATCGTGCATGACGGACATTCCTATACCTGACATTCCTATAGCAATCACTGCACATAGAAGCAATGCGGTGATGCCACTCATTGGAATGGTCAGTATCAATATGAAAGGAACGATATATAATGCGAAAAGTATGGCGGTTTTTAAAAAAAGTGTTCCATTCCCTTTCATGGAGATATTGTTTTCTCTGAAATAGTTATTTACATTTCTTCGTAGCGTGGCCGCAAACTCAGTCCTGTCTTTACCTATAAATTTTACCGGTTTCATTTTTATGCAACTCTAATGTCCGAATATTTATCGAAAGTAACATTAATAATGGAATATTATTATCACAAAAAGTAAGCGTGTAGCAGCATTTATACCAAACCAACTCATGTTTTCGAAAACGAAAACCGCCCCCTCGGGCATTAACCTGCCTGCCGTTGCACCAGCCCCCTTTCGGCAGGCGGGCGGTAAGTACGTTTCGTTTTCTTTCGAAAACTCAAAACTTTCCGTATTCGGATAAAACAACATAAAAATAAATAAAATCAATACCTTTATTTTCTGTGAAAAAATGCACTTCAGGTCATAGTATGGGCAACAAACATTTTTGGGTTACATTGTTGATCTTGCTGTTATTAGTCGGATCCGGGTATTCGCAAACAAATACAGTTCTGGATTCTTCGGCCATTTATTCCATGTCGCTGGAGGAATTACTGAACATTAAGTCCTCCGGGGTATCAAGCGAATTGCAGGACCTCATCAATTCATTGCTTGATGTAGCTTCAAAAAAGCCGCTTTCTACGCGTAAATCGCCAAGTATTGTTACGCTGATCACACGTGAAGAGATTGAGCGATCGGGTGCGCGTGAACTGATAGATGTTTTGCGGCTTGTGCCGGGAATAGATTTCGGATCTGACGTGGCGGGAGTGGTTGGAATTGGAATACGTGGAAACTGGGCCCATGAAGGAAAAATTTTGCTGCTGCTTGACGGACAGGAAATGAACGAGATACTTTACTCTTCGCTTCAGTTTGGAAATCATTTTGATGTAAGTCAGATTAAACGTATCGAGATCATCCGCGGTCCGGGGTCGGCTATTTATGGAGGCTTTGCAGAGTATGGCGTAATAAGCATTATTACCGCCAACGGGGAGGATATTAACGGAATTTCCGCCACGGCAAGCTATGGTCAAATGAGTAAAACATTTGGTCACAGGAATATAAATGTTTCAATTGGAAAAAAAATCAAGGATCTGGACTTCAGTTTATCCGGATTTCTGGGTGAGGGAAACAGGAGTGACGGAATCTATACCGATTTTACGGGACAGCGTTATCCGATGAATGGAAATTCTTCACTTAATCCCGGAAATATTAACCTGGGATTTTCGCACAAACATTTTAGTTTACGAGCGATATACGATGATTACCGTACCACTATCCGCGATAATTACGGCGACATTCTTTCCAAAGCTTATCCGAGTAATTTTAAATCTTCCTGCCTCGAATTAAAATACGATGCTGTTCTGAATGATAAAGTTACGATTACTCCTAAATTCAATTACAAGCGCCAGGTGCCCTGGAATTTTGCAGGTGTTGTCGATGCCGCGGACTCGTCGTATACGTTGTATGATAAGCGAGCGGAGCGATACAGGGGCAATGTTATCATATCATATGACATAACAAAAAAAATAAATATCATTTCAGGAGGTGAAATATTTTATGATGTGGCAACAATGCAGCAGGATACGATCCGGTTCAATAATGGCACAGGGAAGGTAGATTATTCCAATAGCGCACTATTCATTCAAACTCTTTTTCGGGGCAGGATCGCGGGCCTGACACTTGGGGCCCGGTTAGATAATAATTCCGCATATGGTTCCGCATTTGTTCCGCGCCTGGGTATCACAAAAAAAATAAGCGACTGGAATTTTAAACTTCTTTACAGCAAGTCGTTCCGTGCTCCCGGTATCGAAAACATTGAGTACAGTTACTCAGGTAGTATAAGGCCTGAAGATACACAGGTCATTGAGTTTGAGACTGGTTATCAGCCCGCTGCAAATATGTTCATTACTCTCAATACATATGACATAACTACAAAAAACCCCATTATTTACTATGTAGATACTGCTGCAACCAATGTTAATACTTCTGATGGATATAAGAACATGGGCCACCTGGGAAGCCGGGGCCTGGAGCTGGGGTATAAAATAAAGGATCATTGGGGATATGTAGATATTAATTACTCGTTTTATACTGTGGCCAGGAAGAACATTGTGATCGATTATAGTGTTCCGACTAATAACAGCATGGCTCTCGCTTTTCCATCGCACAAGTTCAATGTTTCAGGATGCTATACAATTAGTAAGTCATTCAGTGTTGCTCCGTCAGCATCCTGGTTGGGCAAGAGATATGGTTATGCTCCTGATGACAATGGAGGGTCTTATCTTAAGACCTTTTCGCCGGTTCTATTGGCTAACCTGTTTGTAAACTGTACCAATTGCATCGTACCCGGACTTAAATTAGGTGCAGGCTGCTATAACATACTTGACGAAGATGGTTCGTTTATACAACCATACAATGGCGGCCATTCGCCATTGCCGGGTTTATCAAGAGAGTTTGTAGTACGGATAAGTTATTCTTTTGTTTCAAAGAAACAGGAATGAGGGAAAAAATAATAAATAAATATATTTGGAATACCCTATTATACGCGGTGTTGGTGATTCCTGCTTTAATGCCAGCTCAGACACTTAATTATAAACTTGCATCGGTATTCATTTACAATTTCACCAAGTATGTTGAATGGCCTCCCGATAAGCTGTCCAGTGATTTTGTCATCG
This sequence comes from Bacteroidia bacterium, assembly GCA_016787005.1. Classification (GTDB taxonomy): domain Bacteria; phylum Bacteroidota; class Bacteroidia; order JABDFU01; family JABDFU01; genus JABDFU01. The sequence continues at coordinate 509 of JAEUTS010000221.1, read as the reverse complement.
GAGTTTACGGTGAAACACCTTTAACAAGTGAACTTAATAAATTTATTACAACCAAGCATGTCGGTGATCGTACCATCATTGTGAAAGTGGTTTCGTCAATGGAAGCGGCAGGGGAGTGTAATATACTTTTTATACCGCTTGCACAAAGCGGCAAGATACTTGAGATAAGCAAGGCTATAAAGGGCAAACCCACACTAACTGTGACGGAAAAACCGGGGCTTATTAAAAAGGGAGCCTGTATCAGTATTTTCCTTGATGAAGACGATGATTATAAGACCAAGTTTGAATTGAATAAAACCACTATCACGGATAATGGTTTGCAGGTAGCGCTGAATTTACTTCAATTGGCTGCCAGAGCTGTGAAATAGGGTATCCGGTTTTCGAAACTATTAAAGCAAAAGCGCATATTTTTCTTCCTGCAATTAGTCTTTTTTATCGAAACCCTTTATTTATGGGCATTTGACCAGTATTTATCCTGTACAATTTATGTAAATAGTGCAACAAAACGG
>JAEUTS010000179.1 GCA_016787005.1 Bacteroidia bacterium | reverse complement strand
AACCAAAAAGCAACGCGCTTTTAAAGAAGAGAAAATTAAAACCGCCGCTACAGCTACTGCAAATAAGTTGAAAGACATGGTGGTTAAAGTAGGCGCTAAAGTAGGTGAATCAGGAAAAATATTTGGTTCGGTTAACGCCATTCAGATTGCTGACGCTATTAAAAAATTAGGCTTTGAAGTTGATCGTAAAAACATCGACATTAAAGACGATATTAAAACAACCGGTACTTATACCGCTGATGTACGTTTGCACAAAGAAGTTGTTGCAAAGGTTACGTTTGAAGTGGTGGGGGAATAACCATACCAAATTGTTTTTCATTTAACAAAACGCTCTCCGATGATTCGGGGAGCGTTTTTCGTTTTTACCCGTTGTAAGTGTTGTTTTGTATATTTATGCTGATATCTGAATAAAAAATATCAGCAATGCGTATAGCCTGCTAAAATTGAGATATCACGTAATGCTGATATAAACTTGTACCTGCAAGCGTTGCGGACGGCAATAAAAAACAAAATGATTTACATAACACAACTAATCTACATTGTTGGCGGACAAGAAAAAGTTTTCGACGAGTTTGAAAATATAGCTATACCGACAATACTAAAATATAATGGACAGCTTTTATTTAGAGTACGACCCTCTGAAAAATCATTTATTGAACTTAATATAGAAAAACCATATGAAATACACTTTGTTAAGTTTGACACCAAACAAGACTTTGAGAACTTTATGCACAACGAAGAGCGAAAAAAGTTTTTACATCTTAAGGAGCAATCAATAAGGACATCTTTATTAATTCAAGGAACAAAAGTATAGACACAAAACGCCAGCAGGTAACAGCGCCTACTAGCCATTGGGCGGACGAGGGTCATAGCCGCGCGCAATTAACAAGGTCGCTGACGCGAAATTTAATTTGCAGTGGCTAAAAACTTGGGTAACTTTAAATAACCTTTGGTAGGTTAAAAAACCGTAATGCTTCGAAATCCCTCCTGCGCCTGCTTGCAAAACGTTATACCTCCATATTTTGAAAACGAAATTTCTTAACATATTTTTATTCGCCTGTACATATAATGTTGCAATTGGACAGACTACTTTTTATGAAAAACTTTCCGACTCTGCGCTTGTGTTGACCAAACAAAAAGTAGTTTATGACCCGGGTTATTTTACAATAGATTACCCAAACGGAGATGTGCCGGCCAACAGAGGTGTTTGTACCGATGTTGTAATAAGGGCATATAGAAAGCTTGGAATTGATCTGCAAAAGGAAGTGCATGAGGATATGAAGACAAATTTTAAAATGTATCCCCAAAATTGGGGACTTACCCGGCCTAACACAAACATTGACCATAGAAGAGTGCCAAATCTTATGGTTTTCTTCAGTCGGCATGGAAAAGTGAAATTAATTTCAACCAGGCCTAAAGACTATTTACCCGGCGATATTGTTTGCTGGAACCTGGGTGGTGGAATAACTCACATTGGCCTTGTGGTTAATAAAAAATCAATAGACGGGGAACGATACCTCGTAGTTCACAATATAGGCGGGGGCCAGGTTCTTGCTGATTGTTTGTTTGATCATAAGATCATTGGACATTATCAGTACGAAAAGTAAAACTGACAATTCATCCGGATGTATTATATTCGTATAAATAATTCTGTTTTAAAATTCATTGTGGGGCCATTGATTGGATATAGCAGATGAATTTATTTGATGGAAATTAAGCCCAAATAAATATAGGTAGTATGGAAACATTAACAATAGACGTGAATACCGCGTTTCTCGATATAAAAGACAAGCTGTCTTCGTATTTATATCGGCTCACAGCTAACCGGGAAGACGCACAGGATCTGTTGCACGATACATTTTTAAAGGTGACTGAAAAAATTGATACTTTTCAGGCAAGGTCAAGTTTTAAAACCTGGGTTTTCGCGATAGCTACAAATTTGGCTTATGATAATAAGCGTGTTAAAAACAGGTGGGAGGCAGACGCTCAGGATAAGTGCAAGACTGCAGCCATGAGCCATCAGCATTACATGGACAGGATGGTCGGTGCATTTCAAAGTCAGACCGAAAAACGGTTTGATATTGTGGAGCATATTAATTATTGTTTCACCTGTTTGGCCAAAAACCTTGATCTTGAAATGCAAATTGCCATTATCCTTAAAGAAATCTATGATTTTAAGCGTGAAGAAATAGCAGAAATATTGAAACTTTCAGAAGGCGTTGTAAAGCATTTATTGCATGATGGCCGCAAAAATCTGCAGGAAAAATATAACCACCGTTGCGCCATGATCAATAAAACGGGGCTTGTTACCAATGCGCCGAATTGAATAACAATTTCGAGCAAAATAATAGTGCCGAACTGAAGATCAGCAGGCTTGGTCTTTCAGAACAAAAATCAGCCGAACAGAACCTTGATGTTCGTTTTCAACTTATTAGCCGCTTAAATCCATTAACCTCCAATGGCGCTGATCTTGAGGATACTATCCTTCAGATATTAAGAGAAACTATAAAAGATCAATAGTTTTCCGACCGTTTTTACTTTCCCGTTCGTCTAAGCATAAAAGGAAACGTATATGATAAAAACCCGGTTTTTAATAATTTTAATATTTACGACAATGAAACAAATGGAAGCACAGGAAAGAATCTATCCTAAATGGCTGGATAAGCAGGATTACCCTTTTAAGAGTAATTATTTTGAATTGCCAATGGGTAGAATGCATTACGTCGACGAGGGGCAAGGCGATCCAATAGTAATGGTGCACGGAAATCCGGGTTGGAGCTTTGAATTCAGGGAAGTAATAAAAGAGCTTTCAAAAACTCATCGCTGCATCGCTCCCGACCACATTGGTTTTGGCTTTTCAGATAAACCCTATACATGGGATTATTTGCCCATTCATCATGCCGAAAATTTCGAAAAGTTAATGGACAATTTGAAATTGGAAAACATTACGTTAATCGTAAACGACTGGGGCGGCCCTATCGGCCTTTCTTACGCGATAAAACATCCCGAAAAAATTAAAAAACTTATTGTTTTAAACACCTATCTGTGGAGCGTAAAAGACGATCCGTACTATCAAAAATTCAGCAATATCATGGGCGGCCCGATCGGAAAATTCGGCACAAAATATTTTAATATGTTTGGCAAAATGGTAGTAAAAAAAGCTGTCGGAGATAAACGTAAACTGAGCAGTAAAATACACAAATGCTATTACAAACATTTTGGTAAACCCAACAACAGGAAGGGGTGCTGGGTATTCCCGCGTGAAATTACACGTTCTTACGCCTGGCTTGATTCTATGTGGCAGCAAAGACAAAAAATAAATAGTTTACCAACAACATTTATCTGGGGAATGAAGGATATTGCTTTCAGGGAGCCGCAATTAAACTACTGGATAAGTAACTGGAATAATCCGAAGGTTATAAAGTTGGATAATGTAGGGCATTACCCGCAGGAAGAGGATCCGCAGGTTGTAATAGCTGAATTAAGGAAATAGCCCGAATTGAAAGATTACCATTTGGGTGAAACAAAGTGCAGCCCAAATGGTTGATTTTCTTAATCGCTATGCATTGGATTTTTTCTAATGTATAGTTTGGGTTGAAAAATTGCCTGAACCGAGAACAGGTCAGTATGCTGCAAATCGTACCTTTGCAGCATGGAATTAAATAATTTAGTTGAGTTCAAGTCCTCTCCCGAAATACGGGAAAAGCTCTCCGCTTATGGCATTGCGAAAACATTTTCAGAAGGCGATGTTATTTTAAATGAGAATGCCTACATAAAGGCCATTCCAATAGTGGTAAGCGGCAGTATACGGGTTATGCGCGCGGATGAGGATGGCCGGGAAATTTTGTTGTATTACATTAAGGCCGGTGAAAGTTGCATCATGTCGTTTTTAGGCGGCATACATCACGATACCAGCAAAGTAAAAGCCATAGCGGAGGAAGAGACCGAAATACTTTTTATACCCATTGATAAAGTAAGCTCACTCATAAAGGAATATCCGGAGTGGCTGGATTATATTTTCCGTTTATACCATAAGCGTTTTGAAGAATTGCTGGAAGTGGTGAATGCTGTGGCATTTAAAAAAATGGACGAGCGCTTGCTGAATTTCATTAAAAAGAAATGTGAACTCACCCAAAGTCATACCCTTTATATAACCCACGAACAACTGGCGAATGAGTTGGGAACTGCAAGAGTGGTCATTTCCAGGCTCTTGAAACAGATGGAGGACGAAAGGTTAGTAAAATTGGGCAGAAATAAAATTACGCTTGTGTAACATAGGTTGCAGTTAAAGTCTTTCTACTGTCTGATTTTTGTAGCGTAATAAATTCTCACTTAAAAAACATAAAAATGAAATCAAATGTAGGAACCGCCGATAAAGCTGTAAGGATACTTATGGCATTGGTAATTGTAGCACTTTATTTTACTAAAAACATTTCGGGTACAACAGCCATTGTACTACTGATACTTGCAGGTATTTTTATTATTACAAGTTTTATTAGTTTTTGTCCATTATACTGGCCCTTTGGTATTTCAACCCGTAAAAAAGAAAATTAACATGGAATTGCAAAACGCGGCTATCATCGGCCTTATTGGTGCAGCAGCCGGAATTCTTAGTGGTATGCTGGGAATCGGCGGCGCAATAGTTATCATACCAGCAATGGCACTGTTCCTGGGGTATTCCCAACAGCTTGCCCAGGGTACGGCATTGATGATGATGGTATTACCTGTGGGAGCATTGGCAGCCTTCCAATATTACCAGAAAGGTTTTGTGGATATGAGGGCCGCTATGATAATGGCTGTTTTCTTTTTTGTGGGAGGTTATTTCGGCTCGAAATTCGCCACGCAATTGCCACAGGAAATTCTGAAGAAAACGTTCGCCTTGTTGCTGGTTGGTATCGCTTTTAAAATGTGGTTTTTTGATAAATCTTAAAAAGGTATATGGGAGAGGAAAACAAATCAACAGATCGTAATAAATCGTTAGATCAGCGGTTTTGGGACGATCGTTACCAGTCAGGTGACATCGGTTGGGACATGGGCCAGGTTTCTCCGCCCCTTAAAGCCTATATTGATCAGCTGACTGATAAAAATATCCGCATACTTATTCCGGGCTGCGGTAATGCGTATGAAGCTGAATATCTTTTACAAAAAGGTTTCAAAAATATTACCCTTATCGATATTGCGCCTGCGTTGGTAAATAAACTCAGGGAAAAATACAGCAACAACCCGAATATAAAAATTGTGCTGGCCGATTTTTTTGAATATACAGCCGAATTTGACCTTGTACTGGAACAAACATTTTTCTGTGCACTTGATCCGGCTTTACGCACAAATTATCGCGATAAAATGTATTCATTATTATCGCCAAACGGTAAACTGGTTGGATTGTTATTCAACACTGAATTTGAAAAGGAGGGGCCGCCTTTTGGCGGGACAAAAGCAGAGTACGAAAAATTGTTCAGTGATAAATTTAAGCTGGTTGTATTTGAACACTGTTATAATTCACACCCAAAAAGAAAGGACAATGAGTTATTTATTATCCTCAAGAAAAATAGCGTTGTGTAACAAAAGTAACTGTCCAATAATACCCGGCACCCTACCTTTGTATTGTAAAATTAAAAGCACATAAAAATGAACGTACATCAATTTGAAGATAAGAACCTGGCCCACTACTCATACGCCATTGTAAGCAATGGTGAAATGGCCCTGATAGATCCTGCGCGCGATCCACAGCCTTATTACGACTTCGCGAAGCAACATAACGCGAAAATAAAAGCGGTGATCGAAACGCATCCGCATGCCGATTTTGTAAGCAGTCACCTGGAGATTTCAAAAGCAACCGGAGCAAGCATTTATGTAAGCAAATTATTGGGTGCGGAATATCCACATGAATCCTTTGACGAAGGTGATGCGATCGTATTAGGCAAGATCACATTAAAATCACTGAACACTCCCGGCCATTCACCCGATAGCATAAGTATTATCGCGATTGATGAACATGGTAAATTCAAGGCTGTGTTTACAGGCGACACCTTGTTTATTGGCGATTGCGGCCGGCCCGATCTGAGAGAGCAGGCCGGGGCGATCACAGCTGCACGTGCCGAACTGGCAAAACAAATGTATCATTCGTTGCGCGATAAGTTAATGACACTTCCTGACGATGTGTTGGTATATCCGGCGCATGGTGCCGGAAGCTTATGTGGAAAGGGCCTGAGTGAACAAAAAAGTAGCACCATTGGCGCTGAAAAGATCAGCAACTGGAGCCTGCAAAAAATGAGCGAAGCCGATTTTATAAAAGAACTGTTAGCCGATCAGCCGTTTATTCCGAAGTATTTTACGTTTGATGTAGGAGTGAATAAAAAAGGCGCGGAAGATTATTCAGCAAGTGTTTCAAAAGTAGGCAGGAGAGAACCTGTAACCTGCCAGGGCTGTGCGAAATCACTTAATTCCGAAATTGTAATTATTGATACCCGTCCACAGGATAAATTCAAAAAGGCACATCTGAAAAATGCCATCAACCTGATGAATGATACCAAGTTTGAAACATGGTTGGGTAGTATCGTAGGTCCCGGTGAAAAGTTCTACCTGATCGCTGAGAACGAAGCAGTATTGAGCAAACTGATCGAACGCACAGCAAAGATCGGTTACGAACAACAAATTGAGCTGGCCTTTGTTTCTGAATTCGGCAACATAGAGACAAAACCCTTTGACAGTAAACAATTACGCGATAATCAAGATGATTTCACCATTATTGATATTCGTAATGAATCGGAAGTAAAGACTAAAAAAATATTCGCGAATGCCATTCACATTCCATTACACGAATTAAGAGAGCGCACAAACGAAATACCTTCGCACAAGCCTATTGTAGTGCATTGTGCAGGTGGTTACCGCAGTGCTGCCGGAAGCAGCATTATAAAATCAAAACTAAGCAACGGGTCGGAGGTGTTTGACCTGAGCGAAGATGTAAAAATATTTCAAAAATGAACTTTATAATCAAACATAAACTGACCCTGATCGGAGTAGTTGCCGGATCAATTGCCGGATATTTGTATTGCCATTTTATCGGTTGCGCGAGCGGAACCTGCGCCATTACTTCAAAACCTTTAAATAGTAATTTGTACGGGGCATTGATGGGCGGTTTATTATTCAATACACTTAAAAAAGAGGAGGCCAAACCGGAGTGATCATGAATATAGAAAAGATAATTAAAGAGGGCAAAGGCACCATCATAGATGTGCGTTCGCCCGAAGAATTCAGGGGAGGTAATGTAAAAGGCTCCATCAATATACCTTTACAGCAGGTTCCGCAACGTATGGAGGAGCTGAAAAGGATGAAAGCACCGCTTGTATTGTGTTGCGCGTCCGGCAACCGGAGCGGACAAGCGCATGCCTTCCTTGTCCAACAGGGTATTGAATGTTATAACGGAGGCTCCTGGATGGATGTCCACTATTGTCAAACGGAAACAACTTAACAAAATGATAAACACAATTAAACAATTATTCGGTTTAAGTCCCAAAGTGGATTATGCCGGACTGGTAAAACAAGGAGCCATTATACTGGATGTTCGCAGTAAGGGTGAGTATGCAAGCGGACATATCAAAGGTTCTATTAACATTTCTGTCGACACGTTAAGCGATAACTTATCGAAATTAAAGGATAAGAACAAGCCCATCATTACCTGCTGTGCCTCGGGAATGCGAAGTGCTTCTGCGAAGAGTATTCTCAGATCGAATGGCTACTCAATCGTTCACAATGGAGGAGGGTGGAGCAGTCTGCAAAATAAACTAAGATGATAAAACAAACTCTTTTTACCGGTTGGCACTTTATGCGTTGGCTTCGTTTGGGACTTGGCGGGTTAATGGCCATACAAGCTGTCCAAAACCACGACACCCTTTCCGGACTAATTGCAGCCTTCTTTTTGTTCCAGGCAGTAACCAATACAGGTTGTTGCAGCGTAAACAGCTGTACCGCACCTGCCACAAAAAATAATGCTGACAAAATTGAAGATGTGGAATTCGAAGAAGTAAAAACGAAGTAATTATGGCTATAAAATTTTCAGAAGTAATAAAAAGCGAGACACCAACCCTGGTTGATTTTTTTGCCGAATGGTGCGGTCCCTGCAAGATGATGAAACCTATATTAGAAGAATTAAAATCCAATATCGGAGAAAAGGCAACAATTTTAAAGATCGATGTGGATAAAAACCCACAGGTAGCAAGTGCTTACCAGATACAGCGAGTGCCAACACTTATACTTTTTAAAGACGGGCAGATAAAATGGCGTCAATCGGGTGTTGTATCGGCAACTAACCTCCGGCAAATTATTAACCAATATTCAAATTGAAAAATTAAACATGAAAAACAGACTGATCATTGGTTTTGCTGCAATTTCGCTATTGCATAATAGCTGCACAAGCGGGCAGGCTCAGAACAGCAAAACAAACCTGCCGGCTGCTGAATTCGCAGAGAAAATAAAGGAGCTTCCGGCAGCACCGATCATTGATGTACGCACCCCCGGTGAATTCTCCAAAGGTCATTTGAAGAACGCTAAAAATATTGATTGGAATGGAAATGATTTTGAAAAGCAAATTTCAATATTCGATAAATCAAAACCTGTTTTTGTTTACTGTTTAAGCGGTGGAAGAAGTGCCGCGGCTGCTAACCTTATGCGTAAACAGGGTTTTAAGGAAGTGTATGAGCTGGATGGTGGAATGATGAAATGGAGGGGAGCCAATCTTCCGGAAACTACTGAAAGCACAAGTATTTCATCGGGCATGAGCAAACAGCAATTTGACGAATTACT
>JAEUTS010000172.1 GCA_016787005.1 Bacteroidia bacterium | reverse complement strand
ATAATCAAGACTTGGAGAGTTTGACCACCTTGTTCGCAAAAAGGTAGACCATGTAATGGAATTATTTATGTCAAATTCAGTAATGAAGCCAAATCCATTGTTTGGTCCTGAAAAATTATATCCCGGTTTAATTATTAAAGGGAATGCAGTGGCATTCGATGTTCCTGCAATGTATATGTTGCCGACGCCGTCAGAAATAATTCCGTAACAGGCTGTGTTTGCTGGGCTATTGAAGCGGGAAGTTGGCCCTCCTAAATATGTTGTCCAAATCTGATTGAGGTTAGTTCCATTAAACTTTGCAATAAATCCATCGCCATTACCTGCAAGAGCCGGTTGATTATATGCTCCGGGTAAATTCATCACAGGAATATTTGCGGAAGTAGTTCCGCCAACCAGGTAGAAATTGCCTAAACAATCAATATTAATATAATCTGAACCAATATCTGCCATGGGAACATTTCCTTCAATTCCGGCTCCTCCAAAATAGGAGGACCATATCAAAGCATTTGCGGGATTGAACTTTAGGATCATTACATCTGTGTTGCCATTAAAAGAGGGGTCGTTATAGCCACCCGGAAAATTTGTAATGGGAATATTGTTTGAGTATGTATATCCCTGTACATAAACATTGCCTTTGTCATCAGTCACAACATTATAAAAGCCATCATAGCTACTGCCGCCGTAAAAAGTCGACCAAAGTAGCGCTCCGGTATTGCTGAACTTAGTAATAAATCCATCGCCGTTACCCGAAGGGTTCGAATTATTGTATGCTCCAATTTGATTTTTAACTGTTAATTGATTCACAGAGAAATGAGTTCCACCTACCACATAAATGTTTCCAATACAATCAATATCTATATCCTGTGCATATAGAAAAGAGCCGAAACCGGTACACCAAATCTGGTTACCATTATTGTCGAATTTGGCTAAAAACATACCAACACTGTTAGTCAGATTATAGGCTCCCGCCATATTTTTATACGGAAATGCACCATTATTCGTACTTCCCCAGCCGGTTACATATAGATTATCGAAGGCATCGATTTTCATAGCATAAACATGACACCAGGAATTTGTTGATCCAAGAAAGGTAGCCCACAATCGTTGTCCTGATGAGTTGAATTTTAATATGAAGCCCTTGGCGTTATTGTTATATCCGGATAGAAAATATGTCCCTGCATTAAATAAAGGAAAAGTATTGGCATCATCTGTAATTACGGCTCCTCCCAGAAACACATTGTTATTTCTGTCGATTGCAATGGTGTGACCAAATTCTGCTGATTTTCCGCCGTATAAAGTTGACCAAACAAGGGGCGGATCAATAATTACATCTTGTGATGGCGCAAAGCCCTCTACTTTAAATTGTACTACGTTGTTATGAAGTTGATATAACGATTTGACAGGCTTTTCGTTCTGGAAACATTTTAAATTTCCTTCTGTTATTTTTCCAAGTGGGGTTTCAATTTCAATGGAAGTCGCATTTTTATTTAATTTAAGAGTGGCACCTGTATACTTCAGTTTTATTTCTTCCGGCAACGCTCCGGGGTGAATAATAAAGTCATATTTCATTCCCTTCTCCTTGTTATAATAAAGAACCCAGTCGATATTTTTATATATGTTCTTTATAATTATTCTGTGGTAGGTTTTAACATTTTTAATTTCGCCCCCATTTATTAAATAATTTTCAACTCCTTGATCAGATTCTTCTTTGGTAACGATGTTTTCTTTTAATATGGCCGCATTTATTAAAAGCAGGTCTGTTTTGTATAATGTAGATTGTATTTTTTCATTTTCATTTTGGGTATTGATTTTGGCAGTGTAGTTTTCTTCAAAATCTGATTCTTCATATTTTTTAAAAACATAACTTAATCCTGATTTTGTTATGTAAACGTCAAATTGTTCATTGGATGATTTGAAGAAAACATCTGTTCGTTTGCGGTTAAATTGATCTGTAATTTGACCTTTGTTTTCAGTAAATCCAATGGAATGGATTTTTTCGAATGTCAGTCCCTCTTTAACTGTTTGGCACATGAGAGCTTGCGAAAATGTAAATGCAGTAAAATAAACGACCAACAAACAATCCCGGGCATTGATTTGAAAATTTGATCTATTTAAATTACTCAACCACTTCATTTGCCTGACAGGTATTAAAAAATTATTAATTGTTTTTTCGGATATATATTTTAGCCTCAGGGAGCTGTAACGTTAACATTGATACTGCAGCCATTTTTATCTGTAATATTAATAGCATAAGCTCCAGGGCAAAGACTATTCTGATATCGGCTGTTATATCCACCTGCCCAGGAATAACTATAGGGGCTTGTGCCACCGGAAGCGGAAACCATGATCCATTCTTTACATCCACAATCGACACAATTAGCGCTGCCTTTTACAAATTGTCCGGTCAACGGTGATGGTGAAGTTATTGCCGCCGTCGCTGTTGCAGTACAATTGTTGGCGTCGGAAATAGTCACAGTATAATTCCCGGCAGAAAGACCAGTAATCGTT
>JAEUTS010000023.1 GCA_016787005.1 Bacteroidia bacterium | reverse complement strand
GGGTAATATGATCTTCGAAACGACAGATCTCAGCACGGGATGGGACGGTAAAGCCAATAAAGGTACTGAAGTTGCCCAGCAGGATGTTTACGTGTGGAAGATAATAGCCTGTGATTACATGAAGAAAAGGCATCAGTACGTTGGACACGTAACACTGGTAAGATAGAAAAGAAGCGATTGACCCTGTTGTGGGTAGAATAGTAATGACCGAAATTTTTCCTGTCAATTTTACGGTGCAGTTGTTACTTAAGGCACCTCCGCCAAAATCAACAACACAATGGAGATATGGTTGCGTGTGAAACAGTAAGTGTTCGTTGCTAATATAGTTTGAACTGTTTTAACAAGTACATCTTGATCTTGCAAGGATAAACATTGGGTAATAATTTATCAGAATTATAATCAGGGAGAATAACTAATCCATGGAAAATGAAACCTTTTATAATAAGTTACATAAGTCATATATTAAAGTACTGGAACCTTTCTCGTTATTTATCATAACTGGTTTAATTATTCAATAAAAGACATGAAAGCAACACCTCATAAGGAAATTCAGTCCTTTATTAAGCGCTTTGTTGATACAGGTAGATAAGCCGCGTTTTTGTAAGGAACTCAAATGCTATGCCGGATAGAAGCCTCACTTACTCCTTCTAAAATACGCATCTACTCTCTCCTTCACATTTTCCCTTATATTGATGTTGTATAAACTAAAATCCATCACATGGTAGCTCCCATTTATTGATATGTACCCACTGGCCTTTGGTGAATGTACCCATAGTAGTCCATTTTCAGTGCATTTGGCGTCTGCAATGGCTTTGTCAACCTGTTTGAACGTGAAGGGGACAGCGCCTTTGTTCAATGAAGCGGGTGCATAAACGGTATCTCTTTTCCACGTGAGCGGGTTTACACATTCAACATTTGAAAAATGAATATCGAAAAATTTTGCTTTCCCCCATGTCATCGTATTCCATGTAACAAAGCACCCGGTTTGTGAAGCCGAATCGCAGGGGACAACTAATGTTGTGGATTGTTTGGGAAGCGGCCTGCCAATGAGGTAAGCCGCCACAAGCTTTTTGTATAGCATGGTGTCTTTTTCAAAATAATCCTTTATCAAACGGAAAGCGTGGTCGGTTCCCTGGCTGTGCGATGCTATAATAAAAGAACGTCCGTTATTGTAATGTTTCAGGTAATATTCAAACGCTGCTCGCACATCATTGTAAGCCGTGTCAAATGCTTTTGGGCCATTCCCTTTTTTGTCAGTGTAAGCCTGCAAAATAGCTTGCCGGTAATAAGGCGCGTAAACTTTACAACTGCCGTTAAATATACTTGCCTGTTGGCGTATGCTTTCATTATTTGTCCGGCGGTTGATGTTTTTATTTTCCAATGAGGCATTCCACTTTGTGCCGAATAAATAGGAGGTCGGGTGAACGAAGAATACATCAACCTTCGCATTAGCCTGTTCGTTCTTTAAGCCGGACCCGTGGAGAATAGCATCGGCGCTGTCTTTTTTAGTCGGAAGTGCGGCCCAGTATTTTTCCTGCGCATAATCAGGCGGAGGAGGTATTTTTGTTTTTTCAAATGATTTGTAGGGAGAAAGGCAGGCTGAACATAGTAATAGCATTAAAAGAAAATAACCGAAAGTGGGTCTTTTCTTGTTGTGCCATTCTATAGTTAACAAATATCGTTGTCGTAACTGGTTGTACACTTAAATTTTCTTACAAAACTAATGATTTTGAAGTGGTAATCAGACATTGATCTGCGGGGTGTTTCTGGTCGTTATATTTCTATAAAATGAGACGCGGAATTTTCTGTTGTTTTTCACGCAAAGCCGCAAAGAAAGAAAATAATTTTGTTTGAAGACATTAAGGTCAGAAGCCTGGCTGTAAGTAACCAACATTATTTTTTCATTATAGTTTATGTGTTTTTTGAAAGAAAATCACGTAGGTTTGTATCAATGAAGAAGTTTTTCATCATAGCATTATTATCTGTTTATTTTGTTTCGATTACTGAACTTAACCAGTTAACAAAATTGCCCTTGCTTGTACAGCATTTTGCCGAGCACAAGGGAAAGGATAATGATATCTCATTATGGCAGTTTTTGGCGATGCACTATACTCAAAGTGACGATCATGATGGGGACAGGGAGAAGGACATGAAACTGCCTTTTAAATCGCACGAGAGTTGTGTTAACGCAGGCACTTTGGCATTTATACCGTCCGGTTTTGAGAACCCTTCAACAAAATTGATTGATATCCCCAACAAAGCCTGGTCAATTTATATTGAACAATTTTTATCAGCAGCATATCTTTCCTCCATCTGGCAGCCGCCAAAATCTGCGTAATTTCAATTTTAATTTTCGGACTTCTCAACTACATGTTGTACTTGGGTTCTCCTGATTCACATTAGCGCTTAAAAATTAATTCAGAATGTTAAATAATATTATACGGTTTTCTATTCATAATAAACTCATTGTCGGGCTTTTTGTAATTGCGCTCGTTGTATTTGGTGTTTATGAAACCACAAAGCTGCCTATTGATGCTGTTCCGGACATTACTGATAACCAGGTACAGGTAATAACAGTAGCCCCTTCATTTGGTGCCACTGATATTGAACGGCTCATCACTTTTCCGATAGAACAGGCAAACAATAATATTGCGGGTCTGAAAGAGATAAGGAGTTTTTCCCGCTTTGGTTTGTCGCTGGTTACTATTGTTTTTGATGACGCAACCGATATTTATTGGGCACGGCAGCAGGTTGCCGAACGTTTGCAAAAAGTGCAGACACAGATTCCGCCCGGAATAGGAACGCCTGAACTCGGGCCGGTTTCAACAGGACTTGGTGAGATCTATCAATATGTTGTACGGGCAAAAGAAGGTTATGAAAGCAAATACAACGAAACCGAGTTAAGGACTATCCAGGACTGGATCATTCGCCGGCAATTGTTGGGAGTTAAAGGAGTGGCCGAAGTAAATAGTTTCGGAGGCAAACTAAAGCAATATGAGATCGCTGTTGATCCCAATAAACTGCAGTCGTATAACATAACGATAAATGATATTTTTTCTGCACTGGAAAAAAACAATCAGAATACAGGAGGTGCATATATTGAAAAAGGGCCGACTGTTTTATTTATCAGAAGTGAAGGGTTGATCGGAAATATGGAGGACATTAAAAATATTTCGATCAAAGCTACTTCAAATGGCACACCATTATTTATAAGGGATGTGGCCGATGTGCAGATCGGTTATGCCACGCGTTACGGAGCAATGTGCTATAACGATGAGGGTGAGGTGGCAGGTGCAATTGTAATGATGTTAAAGGGCGCGAACAGCAGTGAAGTAATTAAAAATGTAAAGGAACGTATTTCTCAGATTCAAAAAACGTTGCCTGAAGGAGTTTTGCTTGAACCTTTTTTGGACAGGACCAAAATGGTGAACAATGCCATTGGCACTGTCGAGAAAAATTTGATGGAGGGTGCGTTGATCGTTGTTTTTGTTCTGGTGCTGTTTCTTGGAAATTTCAGAGCAGGATTACTGGTTGCATCAGTGATCCCTTTAGCCATGTTATTCGCGGTTATTTTAATGAATGTATTTGGTGTGAGCGGAAACCTGATGAGCCTGGGCGCACTCGATTTTGGTTTGATCGTGGATGGTGCTGTAATTATTGTGGAGGCTGTTATGCACCAGGTTTCACACAAATTTAAATTCAGAAGTGAAGACCAGTTAAATCAACCGGAAATGGATGCGGAGGTCAATCATTCTGCAGCTAAGATGATGAATAGCGCCGTATTTGGCCAGGTGATCATACTTGTAGTTTACTTGCCCATTTTCGCTTTGCAGGGAATAGAGGGTAAAATGTTCAGGCCAATGGCGCAAACGGTGGCCTTTGCTTTGTTCGGGGCATTTACGCTTTCGCTTACTTATATTCCGATGATGAGTGCCCTGTTTTTAAGTAAAAAGACAAAACACAAATCTAATGTATCGGATAGATTAATGAGTGTTATTGAACGCACTTATCAAAAAACTTTGAGTAAAGTGTTGCGTCGCCCTGTTGTTGTTTTAACAGCAGTAGTTACATTATTTATTTCGGCTGTAATTACGCTTACTTTTTTGGGTGGCGAATTTATTCCTGCTTTGGAGGAAGGAGACTTTGCGGTTGATACAAGGGTACTTACCGGAAGTAATTTGAAAACCACCATTGAAAACACTCAGAAAGCCGCTCATATATTAAAAAACCGCTTCCCGGAAGTGGAAAAAGTGGTTACCAAAATCGGGAGTGGTGAAGTGCCAACAGACCCTATGCCCATGGAGGCAAGTGATATGATGGTAATATTGAAAGACAAAAGTGAATGGAAGTCGGCTAAAACATTCAATGAATTGGCGGAGAAGATGGGGGGGGCCTTAGATGATATACCCGGAATTACCGCGAGTTTTCAATTTCCGGTTCAAATGCGGTTTAATGAATTAATGACCGGAGCACGGCAGGACGTGGTTTGTAAGATATTCGGAGAGGATCTGGATACGCTTGCATTATATGCACAAAAAATAGGGAGTCTTGTCAATACTGTTGAGGGAGCGAAAAACCTGTATGTTGAATCTGTAACAGGAATGCCCCAAGTGATAGTTGAATATAATCGGGCCGCGATCGCGCAATATCATTTGACAATTACAGATGTGAACAGGGTAATAAATACAGCTTTCGCAGGACAAAGTACCGGCCTTTTGTTTGATGGAGAAAAGCGTTTTGACATTGTGGTGCGATTGAAGACAGACAGCCGGAAAGACCTGGAAGATGTGAGAAACCTTTTAATACCCTTGCCAAATGGCGTTCAAATTCCTTTATATCAATTGGCAAAAGTAGATATTCGGAATGGTCCTAACCAGATACAGCGTGAAGATGCAAGGCGCCGCATAATAATCGGCTTTAATGTAAGAGGGCGTGATGTTCAAAGTATTGTAACCGAATTACAGAAAAAGGTTGATAAACAGATCAGGTTCCCTTCCGGGTATTATCTGACTTATGGCGGGGCTTTTGAAAATCTTAATGCAGCCAGGCAGCGATTAATGATCGCTGTTCCGGTTTCGCTTGTTCTTATTTTCCTGCTTTTGTTTTTCGCTTTCAATTCAGTTAAACAGGGTTTGTTGATCTATTCCGCGATACCACTGTCAGCTATCGGAGGTGTTTTCTTCCTCGCGATAAGAGGCCTGCCATTTAGTATCAGTGCAGGTGTCGGGTTTATAGCTTTGTTTGGTGTTGCTGTGCTAAATGGAATTGTATTGATCGCCGAATTTAACCGGTTAAAATCGGAAGGCTATGTTAACCTGCGCCGGATTGTTTTAACGGGAACAAAGGTTCGTTTAAGGCCCGTGTTGATGACGGCGTTGGTGGCATCTTTGGGTTTTCTGCCGATGGCTATAAGCAATGGGGCGGGAGCGGAGGTTCAGCGCCCTTTGGCTACAGTGGTTATTGGCGGATTGGTGCTCGCCACCTTTTTAACTCTTTTTGTTTTACCTGTTTTATATATTTTATTTGAAAAAGGATTTAAAGTAAAAGCAAAGCCGGGTGCAGCGGTTGTTTCATTGCTATTAATTTGCTTGCTTGGAAATACGACTAAAGCTCAGACCCCGATCAATCTGAAGTCGGCAATAGATACCGCGCTTAAAAATAATCTGAATGTTAAAAATGAGAGGTTACGATCCGAATATCAACAAAAACTCATCAAATCGGCTGCTGTAATTCCACAGACTAGTGTTAGCGGAGAATACGGCCAATTGAACAGTTCTTACAATGATACCAGGCTGGGTGTTTCGCAATCATTCAATTTCCCTGCCGTATATGTTAATCAAAAAAATCTGTTAACCGAAGAATGGAATACGGCTGTGTTGAATATTTCTCTTAAAGAGGAAGAAACAAGAAGATCGGTGCGCAGGGTTTTCTATACATTTCTTTATTTGAAAGAAAAGGAAAAGTTGCTTTTGAAAAATGACAGCATTTACGGTGTATTCGTTGAAAAGGCAAACTTGCGTTATTCAACAGGAGAAAGCAATGTGCTTGAAAAAGCAATGGCGGAAGCCCAGCGCGGAATTATCGCCATACAGCTTAAGCAGCTCCGGAATGATCTGGAAATTGTTCAGCTTCAATTCATGTTGTTGCTGAATACAACTGCCCGTCTTGTGCCAACGGAGTCCGATGTTAAGTTAAATATAGTTGTAAGTCTGGATAGTACCCTGGTCATGCAGCATCCTTTTCTGAAAATAATGGAACAACAAAAAAAAGTGTCGTTGATTAATCAGAAACTGGAAAGATCGAAATTTTTACCCGACTTAAATGTTGGATATTATAACATGAGTATGAAAGGAACGGGAGCGGATAATGTAACTTACAATTCTTCTTCGCGATTCGGGGCTATGCAGGTTGGTATTGGTATTCCCCTGTTTTTTGGCGCGCAAAAGGCGAGGCTTAATGCTTCAAAAATAAGCAGGAGTATAGCTGATAATACCTATTTACAGGAGCTGAATGCCTTGCAGGCTCAATACAGGTCGGCTGTAGCTCAATACCGGACAAATTTAACGGCTGTAAATTACTATGAAACGACCGGACTTAATAATTCGACTTTGATATTTGACGCAGCGAATAAACAATTTGTAAATGGGGAGATAAATTACCTGGAGTGGGTAATGTTAACTAACCAGGCTATCAGCATACGTTCAGGTTACCTCGATGCGGTTAATAGTCTCAATGAATCGATAATTCAGATTAATTATTTAACGACAAAATAGTTTAAAATGAAGCGCATATTAATTATTATCTCCGGTCTTTTTGTATTATCCTCCTGCGGAAGGGAAAAGGACCCTGAAGCGGGATCAAATGCAGTAGTAGATGATGGGGCTGTAGTGCTTACCGAAGCCCAGTATAAAAGTGCGGGGATCAAAGTTGGTAAATTAGAGCGACGGAGCCTTTCAACAATATTGAAACTTAACGGAAAGATTGATGTTCCGCCGCAAAATATGGTTTCTGTGAGCACACCATTCGGAGGTTTTTTGAGGTCAACACAATTGTTGCCGGGGATGCACATTAAAAAGGGTGAGGTTATTGCTACAATGGAAGATCAGCAATACATTCAATTGCAGCAGGAATATTTGACGGCCAGGTCAAAATTGACTTTTGCTGAAAATGAATACCGCCGCCAAAAGGAGTTGAACCTGAGTAAGGCCAGCAGCGATAAAGTTTTTCAGCAAGCAGAAATGGATTATACAAGCCGTAAAATTGAAGTAAGCGCGTTGGCGGAAAAGTTAAGGCTCATAAATATTAACCCGGAATCACTCAATGAGTCCAATTTATCACGCAGCATAAATCTGTATTCCACCATTGATGGTTATGTTTCTAAAGTAAATGTGAATATTGGCAAGTATGTCAATCCATCCGATATACTTTTTGAGCTTATTAATCCGCTGGACATTCATTTGAATTTAAAGGTGTTTGAAAAGGATCTTGATAAACTTTCGATCGGGCAAAAACTTTTAGCTTTTAACAACAATCAACCCGACATAAAATATCATTGCGAAGTAATCCTGATCAGCCAGGATCTTTCAGCTGACAGAAGCGCTGAGGTGCATTGCCATTTTGAGAATTACGATAAGACCTTGTTTCCGGGCATGTACATGAATGCGGAACTTGAGTTAAAAAGCAGTAACGTAGCTTCAATAAACGAGGATGCTATTGTTAATCATGTAGGAAAGGATCTTGTTTTTGTTGCTAAGGGTAACAACACATTTGAGTTACTTGAAATAAAAAAGGGTGCTTCAGAGAATGGGTTTACGGAGATAAATGCAGTTGATGGGAAAGATATATCCGGTTTTAAGTTTGTTACAAAGGGCGCCTATTCATTACTTATGGAATTGAAAAACAAATCGGAGGAATAAGGATTGCGTTATATTATTGGTTTTTCCCAATGCACAGTTTAGATCTTAAACCTATCCTCCAGCTTTTTGAAAATATAAAAAACAGCCGGACAAACTTCTGCGTTTTTTGCAGTCAGATCAAGTAACTGGTAAACTTTTTTTCGATTTGTATGAGGGTATTCTCTGCATGCAGTTGGCCGTGCATCATATACTGAGCAATAATTATCATCACCCAAAAATGCGCAAGGGGTGCTATTTAAAACATAATCATTGTCTTCATCAATATGTAAATACTTTTCAATTACATCAGAAGGACGGAGGCGAAGATGTTTGGCCAAACGTTCAATATCTTTTTGGTAAAAAATGGGGCTGGTAGTTTTGCAGCAATTGGCGCAGGTAAGGCAGTCGATTTGCTCAAAAGCTTCATCATGTAGTTCATGGACCGTATCATCCAGGTCATTTGGACGCATCCTTTTGATCCGGGCGAAAAGAGTTTTTATCGCGCTTTGCGCACGTTTTGCTTCACTTTTAAATTTTTCTAAGTCCACTTGGATATCGTTTTTTACTCTCTCCCCTGCGGGGAAAGCAGGAGAGGGGCTACTTCCTGAAATATCAACGTTTCCCACAACGCATATTCTTTGGCCGATGGATGCAATCCATCCGTAGCTACATGGTCGGGTTTATTGTTCATTTGTTGAGTCGTGGGAAAAATGTCCACCATTTTTATTCCGCGTTTGTTTGCTTCACCTGTAATAATAGCGTTGAATTCTTTAATACCTTCAGTAATATCTCTCCCATGTCCGTATTTGCCGCCATTGGGAGTAGCACTAAAGTCCGGGATCGTAATTAATACCAGGTTCTTTTTATTTGGCAATTTTTCAAGTACCTTATCGATAATATAGTTAAGGTTAGAATGAAATTTTTCTTTCTCCACTTTTTGTACCCAGTCGTTTACTCCAATTAATAGAGTTGCAAATGTCGGATTCGATGAATTAAAAACCGGCAACTCTTTATCAATAAGATCTTGTGTAGTCCAGCCGGTAACCGATGGGTTGGCGACCAGTTCGATTTTAACACCCGTTTCCTGTAAATGTTTGGTAAGCAGAACAGGCCATGCTTCTTCTTTCTCAGCTCCCTCACCAATTGTGTAAGAGTCACCTAAAGCAACATAACGGATTTTATCAACGGTTCTCATTCTATAGTCGAATGGTTTAAATGAAGTACCGCCC
This sequence comes from Bacteroidia bacterium, assembly GCA_016787005.1. Lineage (GTDB taxonomy): Bacteria > Bacteroidota > Bacteroidia > JABDFU01 > JABDFU01 > JABDFU01. The sequence continues at coordinate 563 of JAEUTS010000023.1, read as the reverse complement.
AAAAGTACTAAACATATTAGGCCGGATAAATAAGTTTTGCGCATTTTTAGATCAGGGTCAAACGCACTTTTTACTTATAATAAACCAACAACTATACCTGGAGAACTTGATTTTAAGGATTTTGAAACCCGTCAAATGCTTTACTTAGCCAATTGGACGGATTAGAAATCCTTATATTGATTAAGAAGCAGGTATAGAAGGCAACAACTCTCTTTCCTTTAACTCGTACTTCGTACTTCGCACCTTGTCCCTTTTTTCCTATTTTTGATCAATGGAAAAGGACTCAGACGGACGTTCCTAATATATATCTTGTTGGAGATATATCTGGCAATATTGTACTTGTAAATATAGGTGAAATAACAGGCTGTCAAGCTGTTGAAAGGATGTTTGTCAATAACAAGCGAAAATTCAATTTATACTCACCTGTAAGCTCCCCTAAAAACAGTGCCAGTTAAAAATTAGTAAAAACTTCATAAATTAACTGGTATGAAAAAACAACGCTTCACAGAAGAACAGATCCTGCGGATACTCAAAGAGCACGAAACAGGCAAAAAAGTACAAGA
>JAEUTS010000009.1 GCA_016787005.1 Bacteroidia bacterium | reverse complement strand
TCATCGGAATAATAGGAGAGAGGTAATTCCATTGTTTTCTCAAACACTTTATTACGCATGTCGCGTATAACCCCTGTTCGTATCGGCGAAAGAAAAAACATGGCGAGGTAGCGTGTAATGTTTTTCAATAAAATAGTGACAACTATAAAGGCGCATATCCATACCAGCACCTGCATTTTTCCGTGATCAACCACTCCCTTTGCCAGGATATAGTTTACCTTATTAATAACAGCATCAGTAGAAAGGCGGAGGATAGGTTCTCCTTTGCTTATGACCTCGTTTAACTTTTCATTGTTGTCAGAAAAAAGAATCTGCAAAAAGGGAAACAGCATTATAATGGAGAAAACCGAAAAAACAACAGAAAGAATATTGAATGCAATATTTAGAATTGCGTAATTCCAATAACCGGAAACATACTTTAATACCCCGAATAACTTCTTCATCTGGTACAAAGATAACGTTAATGTCTATACTTTATTTTGATACCTTTACAACCCGATTCTTCGATACATCCTTCTCCATTTGGAGAAGGTGCCCGGAGGGCGGATGAGGCAATGGATTCAACCCGACAACTAAAGGTAGCGCGCCTTGTGCAAAAGGAAATAGCAGGCATTTTTATGCTTGAAGGTAAAAACTATTTTGGCAGCGCTTTAATTACGGTTACGGGGGTTCGTATCAGTCCCGATCTCTCGTTCGCGAAAATATACCTGAGTTTATATGGAACGAAAGACAGGCCGGCATTATTAGCGCAGATCAAAGAGCATGCAGCCGAAATAAGAAAGAAGTTAGGTAAGCGCATAGGAAAGCAAGTTCGTATAATCCCCGAGATTAATTTTTATATTGATGATTCAATGGATTACGCGGCAAGAATAAATGAGTTGCTGAATAAAAAAGATTAAGGAATTAGGATTTGGGATTAAGGATTTCAGGATATGTATTTCCTATTTGCAATCAAACATAAAAATCCTTAATCCTAAATCTCTAAATCCTAAATTATGTGCAGATTTTTGCAATAAAGTAGAATAACAACATGCATTACGATCCCATAAAACGTACACTTGGTAACGTATTTAACCGTTCACCTTTTTTGCGTAAAGTGTTTTATAACCTGCTCGACTTATTACTGCTGCGTGCCTGGCACATTCACAAAGAGATCAAAGCCTGGCTGAGAACGGCTCCCGGAAATGTATCCGTTTTAGATGCCGGCGCGGGTTACGGACAGTATTCCTATTATTTGTCGAATATTAATTCGAATTGGAAAATACTTGCGATAGATGTAAAGCAAGAGCAGGTGGAGGATTGCAATAATTTTTTCAGACAGGTCGGTCGGTTAAATGTGAAATTTGAAATGGCCGATCTCACAAAGTTCAGGCAGGAAAATACCTACGATCTGGCTTTGTCGGTTGATGTAATGGAACATATATTAGAGGATGTATTGGTTTTTCAAAATATCTATGCGTCGCTAAAGAAGGGCGGAATGTTACTTATTTCCACACCTTCCGATCAGGGCGGATCGGATGTTCAGGGGGATGGAGAAACATCATTTATTGAGGAACATGTGCGGGATGGCTACAATATCAAAGAAATTGAGGATAAGTTAAGATCGGCCGGTTTTTCAAAGGTGGAGGCACGCTATTCTTATGGCACACCGGGAAAAATATCATGGCGTTTATCCATGAAATACCCCATCTTAATGCTGGGAGCCAGCAAATTGTTTTTTATTATTCTTCCATTTTATTATGTGTTAACCTATCCTGTGGCTTTTGTGTTGAATTTCATGGATATGGTATTTAAGCACAAAACAGGAACCGGTCTTATTGTAAAGGCATGGAAATAGAGGCATATGCCAGCATAATTGTACTGCAAATAGGATAAATTTCCTCGTATCGAATTGGGTAATCGGTTAAAAGTGGTAATCGGTGATCAGTAAGCATATTAATTGCCGACTTCTGATAACCGATTGCCTTTTGTAAGAAATGTGGCAATTTGCGCTGTGTTTAATATAGCTGGTTTTCCGAAACTCCATTTAGCTGTGGTATAAAAATTTAACTTTATATTTGATCTGTTCAAATCAAAATCACAATTGGCATGAAGACTAAAATCTTGCTTACTCTATTGACAGTTTTTTTAGCTGCTTCAATTGTAAATGCCGAACCCCCGGGAAGAAGGGGTTCGCATAGTCATAGAAAATGGTCGAATGGATTTATAGGTGTTTCTGTTGGAGGTGGCATGCCTATGTCGGACTATGGCAAGTCGGATACAATTGAAGGTTCGGGGTATGCTAAAATCGGAATACATTTTAATGGTACTATTGGTTATAAGGTAATGCCATTTTTAGGTGTAATGGCTATGGCAGGGGGAACATTAAATGGGTTTAATGCGGATGCTTACGGAAAACAATTTCTGGATACAGCATCGATCAAAACCAGTTGGAGCTCAAAATCTTATCTGATCGGGAATTATCTTGCCGGTGCATTTGTTTACTTCAGCGATGGTCAAAGCTATGATATAATGGTGAGGATCTTAGCGGGTCTTGCAACCGTAAAGTTTCCGATCATAACTTCCGAGTCGTCTTCTTCAGGATGGACACAGGAAAAAAATATTGAAGTGCCGTCTGCCAGGGGCTTGGGATACGATGTTGGCGTGGGGATAAATTACAAGTTGGCAGGCAAGATCGGATTATTGGTAAATGTTGATTACCTGGGAACTGTGGTTAAGTATGCCGACAGAACCGAGTCAACAGAAGTGAAGTTCGTAAATGGTATTGTTGCCAACTCTACCTACCTTGATACAAAGAAGTATGCCCAACCTGTTGGCCTCATTAATTTTACTGTGGGGGTAGCGATCAATTTATAAGGATGGGAATTATTATAAGTATGGGGATACTTATGCATTGTCAGATATATACTCTCGATTTTATAGAGTGTTAACCCATCTACATTCATGTGTTTTTTACACTCACACTCTGATTGAAGATTTGCGGTTTCAAGAGAAGTCGATTCTATTAATTACTCAATTCTTTTAATTATTTTTATCAGAATTCATGAATGTTTGATATTTTGTATTGATCTGTAATTTATAGCATTTTGAATTTATCTCTTTTCATAGCCAGGCGATACCTTATATCCAAGAAATCGCATAATGCCATAAATATAATTTCGGCCGTATCAATCGGTGGTATCTGCATAGGAACTATGGCGCTGATTATTGTGCTTTCGGGTTTTAATGGACTTTCCGATCTTGTTAAATCACTCTACAATTCCTTCAACGCGGATATCCGTATCACGCATAAGCAAGGAAAAATGTTTCAACTATACGATATCGAGATCCAGCGCCTGAAAAAAATGAAAGGTGTTCGTTTTTATACCGAAGTGCTCGAGGAGAACGCTTTGTTAAAATATAACGATCAGCAGTGCCTGGCATCAATACGCGGGGTGAGTGATGACTATCAGAAAATGTCACGTTTTGATACGCTTGTCAAAGAAGGTAATTTTATTTTGAAAAGCGGACCGCAAAATATGGCTGTTATTGGCAAAGGGATCAGCTACCTGCTCAATGTAGGCCCCGGTGAATTGCTCACTCCCGTTTCAGTGTACGCGCCTAAGCGCGGAATAAGCACCTCTCTGAATCCTGAAGATGGTTTTAATAAACAGCATATTTATGTTTCAGGTGTTTTTAGCATTAATGATGATTTTGATTATAAGTACGCACTTGTTCCAATTGATTTCGCCCGCAGGGTATTCGATTATACAAATGAGGTAAGCGCTATTGAATTAGGACTCAACCCCGGCGTGGATGCAGAATTGACCAAGCAGCAGATCGGTGATATGTTAGGAAAAAAATTTGTGGTAAAAAATAAATACGAGCAAAATGAGTTGCTGTTCAAAACGTTAAAATCCGAAAAACTATGGACCTTCATCATACTTGTATTTATTATGGTTGTGGCCACATTTAACGTGATAGGTTCACTTACCATGCTCATCATTGAAAAGAAAAAAGATATTGGCATTTTATGGAACATGGGTGCCGATCTCGGATTGATCCAAAAAATATTTTTAATTGAGGGTACACTGATAACATTGATCGGAATATTCAGTGGTTTGCTGCTGGGTACACTTATTTGTTTAGGACAACAGCAATTCTCCTGGGTAACATTCAACGAATCATTCGTTGTGTCAGCTTATCCGGTAAAAATGCTGGCAGTAGATTATATAGTTGTGTTCGCTGTGGTAATGTTTATCGGGCTTTTGGCGTCCTGGTATCCTGTAAAATTATTTACGAGGCGTTATTTCGCCGTCTTTCAAACAACCTGAAGCTGACCATAGTGATTCAACACTTCTTCCAGTACAGCAAAAATCTCATTTGCGTCATACAGAGTCACCAGCCTCATCCTGTATTCCTTAAAATGATCGAGTCCCTTAAAATAATTCGCGTAGTGTCTGCGCATTTCAATTACACCCAGCTTTTCACCTTTCCACTCAATTGATTTTTGAAGGTGAGTTTTGCAAACGTTTACTCTGTCCTCAATGGTGGGGGGAGAAAGATGTGTTCCTGTTTTTAAAAAGTGCTTTACTTCATTGAATATCCATGGGTGGCCAATGCTGCCGCGACCAATCATTACACCATCAATTCCGTAGGTATCTTTCATAAGTTTCACCTTTTCGGGAGAATCCGCATCGCCATTACCGAAAATAGGGATGCGTATGCGCGGGTTGTTTTTTATTTCCGCAATAAGTGTCCAGTCGGCTTGCCCTTTATACATTTGCTTACGGGTTCGGCCATGTACGGTTAAAGCGGCAATTCCCACATCCTGCAGCCGTTCGGCCACTTCAACTACATTTTTTGTATTGTCATCCCATCCCAAACGGGTTTTAACCGTTACAGGTCGGGTGGCGATCTTAACGATCTCACTTGTCATTTGCACCATTTTCGGAACGTTCTGCAGCAATGCGGCGCCCGCACCTTTACAGGCCACGGCCTTTACAGGACAACCATAATTAATATCGATCAGGTCGGGGTTTGCTTTATCGGCAATAATTCCTGCTTCACGCATTGAATTAATATCGCTGCCAAATAGTTGAATGCCTATTGGGCGTTCGTATTCAAATATATCGAGCTTATGTACGCTTTTAACCGCATCACGTATGAGGCCTTCCGAAGAAATAAATTCGGTATACATCAGGTCAGCGCCGTGCTGTTTACACACAAAACGGAAAGGAGGATCACTCACATCTTCCATTGGGGCAAGAAGCAGAGGGAATTCACCAAGTTCTATGTTGCCTATTTTTATCAACGCTGGAATTTAAATAGTTTGTGCCCCTTAATTTTTAACTTTAGCCCCTCAAAAGTGCTGTGAAGCCTTTTTTCGAGATAGCAAAGGTATAAAATCTAATATTAATAGCATGTTCAAGGCATTGAGCCCCCTTCGATTTTTTGTAGTTGTAATGATCTACTTTGTTTTGCTGCTTGGGATTACTATCTGGAGCTCAGTCGGCAATATGTCTGTGGATATGGCTAACAAGGAAACCCTTTTCCTGATGAAGGTTGCGCAAGCTGTGAGTGTTATTATGGTGTTCATTCTTCCTGCATGCATGTTTGTTCTGTTTTTTTCCACTGATAAACTGCACTATTTTTTATTACACAGATCACCTCCATTTCTTTTTGTAGTTATAAGTTGTGTTTTAATTATTACAGCCCTTCC
>JAEUTS010000338.1 GCA_016787005.1 Bacteroidia bacterium | reverse complement strand
TGGGGAGAGAAAGTATTTTTTACAACAAACCCTGCTTCAGGATGGGATGGGACCTTCAGAGGTAATAAACTGGATGCTGCGGTTTTTGTTTATTATCTGAAAGCGAATGTAAACGGAGAAGAAGTAAGTAAACATGGAAATATTACGTTAGTAAAATAATCAATATAAAATGTTCAACAAAATCAAACTGACCAAAATGAAAAACTTTGCATCCTTTTTAATTATTACAGTTATTTCAGCATTTTGCAATATTAACTTATCCGCACAAACAACCTTCAGGTTAAGTTATGATGTGGCCAATTTTGATATTGCCGGAGGTATGGTCGAAAACCCGGCAGGCGAATTTGTCTTTACCGGTTTAAATTCCACATTCATTCCGTTTTTCGGAAATACGATAAAGGTTGATAATGCAGGGAATGTAGTATGGGCCAAATCGTACACAGGCGGCATTGCCACCAATTTTTCCGATATTAAAAATGTGAGTGGCGGTGGATATATCATTACCGGTTCATCTTCAAATGGAGGTGCCGTATTGGTGCGTATAGATGATAATGGAGCTGTTGTATGGGCCAAACGTTACCAGTTACCTAACCTGTCATCGGGAAATACTTCTAATGAATACGGCAATGCTGTTATTCAGACCTCCGATGGCGGTTTTCTGGTGGGAGGCGGCGTTGATTATTTCTGGGATGGCGTAAGTGCTTCAACAGTAGATACCGCAAGTGCGCTGGGTTTTAAAGTTGATGGAAACGGCAATTTGTTGTGGAGTAAAGTATGGACAATTCCTACTGCAAATCCTGACGAACATTATATTAACGATGTTGCCGAATCGGCAGATGGCTACTTCTTTGTAGGCCAATCTTCAGAAGGAAGCGGTACACTCAGCAGTAATGGCGATTACCCGAGCAACGCGCTGGTTATTAAAACTACCACAGCGGGTGCACTCACATACATCAGACGTTGGGGAGCAGGCGACACCAAATTTCAGAATATCAATTCCGCATTGCGTTTAGCCAATGGCAATATACTTTTAGGCGGAAATGATGACTACCACTCTTTTCTTGTAACACTTACCGGTACAGGTTCAACGCCCACAACAACAGGATTGAACAGAAGAATTAACGGCGCAAGCTTCCCTCCCAGAACATTGATCATTCAGGATATTATGGAAAATGCCGATGGTAATTATTCAGTGATCGGTATGCAGATCGAACCGCTTAGCTTTGCTTTTTATACTGCTATTTACAAAGTCAACAGCAGTTCGGGAGCAATTATATTCGGAAGAGGATATACCCCTATTGGTTTGTCATCTATTTTACCTGAGGGCGGCTTGGCTGCAGATCAGGGCTATTATATGGTAATGACAGATCAACAATCAACTGGCTTTAATTATAATATAATCCGTACCGATGCCACTGGTCAATTAGGTGTACCGGCCGGATGCGGTTCGACAAGCCTTAACCCAAGTACAACTTCCTATACTCCAACATTGACCACACCAACATATTCCGAATACAATCTGGCGGTAGAATCAACATTTACACCGGTCGTTAACAACTTAACACCAACAAAAGTAACACATTGCCAGGTAATCGCTTGTGCTCCGCCGGCAGCCGCTACAACGGTAACTGCATCTTCCAGCCCGATATGTGCAGGGCAATCATCAACTATAACCGCAAGTGGTCCTGCAACCGGTGTTACATATGAAGTTTTTGCGGCGGCCACAGGTGGCGCATCAATGGGCACAACTCCATTGGCTGTTACGCCCGGAACAACCACAACCTATTATATTGAAACTGTTTTAACAGCTAATCCTGCTTGTGTAAGCACAACACGGACTCCCGTAACAGTTACAGTAACTCAACTTCCAACAGCTACCGCATCAAGTAACAGCACCTGCGTTGGAGGGACACTTTCATTGACTTCCGGGGGTGGCGGAACTTATTCATGGTCAGGTCCAAATGGCTTTTCTAGTTCGTCTCAAAACCCAAGTATCGGAAGTGTAACTGCTGCCGCATCGGGAACCTATACTGTTACTGTGACAGCATCAGGATGCTCTTCCACATCAACTGTGAGTGTAACTGTAAGCGCAGGCTTAACAGCTGTAGCGGGCAGCAATGGGCCTGTTTGTAACGGATCCGCATTAAATTTAACTTCGTCAGGAGGCACTACTTATTCATGGTCTGGACCAAATGGTTATACAAGCAGTTCACAGAATCCCACTATTGGTTCAGCTACTTCAACCGCCGCAGGAACTTATACGGTTACTGTTACATCAGGCACTTGCTCTGCTACCGGAACAGTTGCGGTCAGCATTACACCATTGCCAACCGCAACTGCCGGGGGTAACAATCCAGTTTGTCAGGGTTCTGCATTGAATTTAACAGCATCAGGAGGTACGTCCTATTCATGGGTGGGGCCTCAGGGAGCTACAAGTAATACACAAAATCCTACAATTGGATCCGTTGGTTTGTCTGATGCCGGAATCTATACAGTTACTGTTACTGCCTCCAATTGCAGTTCCACAAGTACGGTTATTATTTCCGTTACTCCTGCTCCTACTGCTACTGCCTCAAGTAACACCACATGCGTTGGTGGTACTCTCGCATTAACATCCGGAGGCGGAGGAACCTATTCCTGGACTGGACCAAATGGTTTTACCAGTTCGTCTCAAAATCCAAATATCGGAAGTGTAACCGCTGCCGCATCGGGAACCTATACTGTTACTGTGACATCGTCAGGATGCTCCGCCACATCAACTGTAAGTGTAACAATAAGCGCAGGGCTGACTGCTATAGTAAACAGCAATGGACCAGTTTGTAGCGGATCAGCATTAAATTTAACTTCATCAGGAGGTACAACTTATTCATGGTCGGGGCCAAATGGTTATACAAGC
>JAEUTS010000335.1 GCA_016787005.1 Bacteroidia bacterium | reverse complement strand
AACCACAATATGGCCAGGTTCAGATAAATAAACATGTCGTAAAAAGATGCGCTGTAAAGTTTCTTATTCTCCTTTAACTCTTCAAGTATATTAATTGCTTTGTCCTTGTCCAGAACCGAATAGTTTATCACAAGTGAATTGTGATAAAAGAACTGGTATTTATCCCGCATAAGCCCGTTAAATTCATCCATTGCTGTTTTAAGCTGACCAACATATTCGAGCGACTGTTCGAACTTCTTATTTTTAAATAAACTGTTCACGATATAAGTGAGCATCTGCAGTTTTACATCATGATTTGCCCTGTTAAACAAATTCTCCTTTTTAAATGCTGAATACGTTGTAAGCAGATAATTTTCAAGTGATATGTAATCGTGCTTTTGCAACAGCACCTGGCTTACCGCATTATATATCTTAAACCTAAGCACAGAACTATTCTTTATGTCTTTGTCATTTGAAAAATCATTGATCGTTTTTTCGAGCAGCTTTAATACAGGCGTTTCCTTTTCAGAATAGTTCTGTGTTACTTTAAGCCTGTGAATAACTGCGGCCAGTATATCGTCGATCTGCCTGAGGCTGAACAATTTTTCCCTGTTTTTCTTTCTTTTCTGTATATAAACTTCAGGATCAACTGAAACAATTTCGTGCGACAGTTTAATATACTCTCCATATATCATATCAAGCAAGTCGTACGCCTCAATTGCAGAAGCATTTCCTTCTGCCTTTTTTATAAACCTCAATGCCAAACTATGTTTGTTTATTGAGAAATAATATCGCGCCAACGATAACAAATGCAGTACATAGATAATATCATCTTTGCTGTAATGAAGCAACAGAATACTTTCATTTATACTTTCAATAAGCCGGTTCTTGAGCCTGTAAAACGAATTGCGGTCTCCCGAAGGATACAACTTCTTTACTATTTTATCTTCATCGTACTTTTCCCCCATTCGTCTTATATAATCAAACAGCTCAATGTCCTTCCGGTCCGAATGATCATGCATACGTTTAGCCATCAACTTAAAGTGTCTGATATCTTCTTTATTTAGCCCGAGTACGATCTGGTTTAATATATCCATAATATTTCACATTTGAACGAGTAAGAAAATTAGTAATTTTATTTCACATGATGAAAAGTATATGCTATTTTTATACTATTGGAACTAAAATGCAAAACAGGACGTATAACATATTTTATCAATCTTGGTATCTAATAACCTAATGACATGATTAATATTCTATCTAAAGCAGGTTTTTTGTGTTTAATGGCGCTGATTTTCGGGTTAAATCCGATTAATGCACAACAAAGGCTTAGTGTTAGCAGACTGAAAGTCCAGGATGACACCACTAGCTTGGACGCAGTTGACAGAGTGTCTGTAACCATTAAAAACACGGGTACCCAAACCTTTACAGGTAAGATATATGTTGATTATAAAAGCAGTGGATCGACTGGCGGCACTACCCCGCAGGTGCTGGACTCTACTAAGTCGTCACAGACTATGAACATAAATGACACAGTAAACATCAGCGCCCAGTACTTTAAAGTTGACCAGCAGAATTTCAGTAAAGGTCCAAACATAGTGGTAGTATGGCCACGGGCTATTGGAGTTAGCACAGTAGATTCCGCGACAACAACAATTGTTGTTGTCGATCCGGCCGGAGTAACCGAAATTCTAAAAGCTGAAAACGGCTTTGTTTTGTATCCAAATCCTGCCTATTCACGTATTTATATTCTTCCTGCAGATTCCAAGATTAGCATTGAGAACGTAAGAATATATAACAATATAGGAATACTTGTCAGGTCATTAAAATGCAACAATAACCTGGTTGATATTGATGGATTGGATAAAGGGATTTATACTCTGGAAATTGAAACGGATACTCATAAGCGGTTTATAAAACGGTTTTTGAGAGAATAAGAAAAGAAACTATACCCATCATCTTATTTAGTAAATTTACCACTGAATGTTTCAAACAGTGGATAATACAAAGTACTGCAACAGCCTAACTGAATACTCCAGGTTTAAAACCAGGGAAGTTTTAATTGGCGAGGTGCCGCTTGGTGCCAATAATCCCATACGTGTTCAATCCATGACCACCACTGATACGATGGACACAAAGGCTACTGTTGAACAAAGTATCCGCATGATCGAAGCAGGATGCGAATATGTAAGAATAACTGCCCCAAGTTTAAAAGAAGCCCAGAATCTCGAGAAAATTAAAAAAGAATTGCGTAATCGCGGTTACAAAACTCCCCTCATTGCAGATATTCATTATACTCCCAATGCAGCTGAACTTGCTGCGCGCATAGTGGAAAAGGTGCGTGTTAACCCGGGCAACTATGCAGACAAAAAGAAATTCGAGACCATTGAATATACTGATGCTACCTACCAAGCCGAGCTTGAACGAATTTGTAAACGATTTATCCCGCTGGTAAAAATTTGTAAAGAATACGGCACCGCCATGCGAATCGGAACCAATCATGGCTCACTGAGTGATAGGATATTGAGCCGATATGGTGATACACCATTGGGTATGGTAGAATCGGCATTTGAATTTTTAAGAATATGTGAGGACCAGGGATATTACAATATTGTACTTTCAATGAAAGCCAGTAATACACTTGTAATGATACAGGCTTATAGGTTACTGGTCAACAAAATGATTGAAACCGGACGAAACTATCCGCTTCATTTAGGTGTTACTGAAGCCGGAGACGGCGAAGATGGTCGCATTAAATCAGCTGTTGGAATCGGAACATTGCTGGAGGATGGCTTAGGTGATACAATACGCGTGTCGCTGACCGAGGATCCTGAATTTGAAATACCGGTTGCGAAGGCGCTGGCAGATCGATACGATAAAAGATTTAAACATAACCCGATTCCCTCAATTCAATTCAAAGTTCAAAGCCTGCCTGCCGGTCAGGCAGATTCAAAGTTCAAAGTTCAGCCAACCGAAACGCATAGTCCTTTTGAATATAATAAACGTACAAGTCTTGAACTGAAGAATTTCGGAGGCAATAATGTACCGCGAGTAATTGCAGATTATAGCAAAAAAGAAAGTAAAATAACACCAGCTAATTTATTCGCAGTGGGCTATAATTATTCTTTACCATTGGACAAATGGAATTTAACTGATCAGGCATGTGATTATATTTTTGTCGGCAACAACAAGATCGATTTTGAAATACCAGGAACACTCGGACTTATATATAATTATTCAACATGGTTTAAATTGAATGACAAAACACGTTGTTACCCTTTGTTTACTTTCAGTGAATATATTCAGACCAAAGAGCGTGCCCTAATAAATTTTGTCTTAATAAACATTGATGTTGTAATGAAAAATACAGAAATCATTCAACAACTTACGAATGAAAAAATTGTTTTCATTCTTGAAACAAACAATGAACATGGCTTGGCGGAACAACGCCGTGTATTTATTGAATTAAATAACCTGAATTGCTTCCTCCCCGTAGTTATTAAACGCAATTATAATGCATTAAGTACTGATAAATTTCAATTATACTCATCTACAGATTTAGGAGGCCTGTTAATAGATGGGTATGGTGATGGAATATGGATATACTCCCCTGACATTGCTTTACAGCATACTAACAGTACATCTTTTGGTATCTTACAGGCTGCAAGAACACGTATTTCAAAAACAGAATACATATCCTGTCCTTCCTGCGGACGAACGTTGTTTGACCTGCAGGAAACGACCTCAAAAATACGCAAACGTACCGATCACCTGAAAGGAATTAAAATCGGAATAATGGGCTGCATAGTAAATGGTCCGGGCGAAATGGCCGATGCTGATTATGGTTATGTGGGAACCGGAATAGGAAAGATTACGCTATATAAAGGCAAAGAAGTGGTGTCGCGTAATATAGAATCCGAAAAAGCAGTTGATGCTCTAATTGATCTTATAAAAAAACATGGAGATTGGGTGGA
>JAEUTS010000419.1 GCA_016787005.1 Bacteroidia bacterium | reverse complement strand
ATGAAAACGGCAGTAGAACATAAAGTAAAATTCGATCAAGCGAAAATACGCGCTGATTTTCCTATTCTATCCCGCCTGGTTAATAATAAACCTCTTATTTATTTCGATAGTGGCGCAACTGCACAAAAGCCACAAGTGGTAATTGATGCGTTGAAGAACTATTATGAACATGATAACGCCAATATTCACCGCGGGGTACACCGGCTGAGCCAGGATATTACGATTGCGTACGAAGCCGCACGTGCCACTATTCAAAAACATTTGAATGCCGAATTTGCACACGAAATAATATTTACCAAAGGCACTACTGATTCTATCAGCCTTGTTGCAGCATCATTCGGAAAAAAATTCATTAAAGCAGGCGATGAGATCATTGTTAGTGAAATGGAACACCATAGTAATATTTTGCCCTGGCAATTGCTTTGTGAAGAAAAGGGCGCCATACTAAAAGTTATTCCGATCAATGACAATGGCGAACTTATCGTTGAAGAGTTCAAAAAAATATTAAGTAGCAAAACCAAAATGGTGGCTGTAACTCATGTGTCAAATACTCTTGGCACAATAAATCCGGTGAAAGAATTGGTTCGCCTTGTGCGTGAGATGAACCCTCCACTTAGGGGAGGGCGGGGAGGGGCTTGCATTCTTATTGATGGGGCACAGGCTGTACCGCATATGAATGTTGACGTACAGGACCTTGACTGTGATTTTTATTGTTTCAGCGGGCATAAAGTTTACGGCCCGACAGGTGTTGGGATTTTGTATGGAAAAGAAAAATGGCTTAACCAAATGCCACCTTACCAGGGCGGAGGCGGAACAATTAAAACTGTAACATTTGCTAAAACAGTGTATGCTGATCTGCCTTTGAAATTTGAAGCCGGAACTCCGCATATAGCAGGCGGAATCGGTTTGGCTGCCGCAATTAATTACATTGACAATATTGGTCTCGACAACATTGCGGCTTATGAGCACGAACTATTAATATACGCCACCGAAAAACTGAAACAAATACAGGGTTTACGAATTATCGGTAATGCAAAAAATAAAGCAGGTGTTATCTCATTTGTAGTTGATGGATTGCACCCCTTGGATATAGGAACAATATTGGATAAACAAGGAATTGCTGTTCGTACAGGCCACCATTGCACACAGCCGTTGATGGAGCATTATGGTATTCCCGGAACTATCCGTGCTTCTTTCGCGTTTTATAATACAAAAGAGGAAATTGATAAATTGGTGGAAGGGATAGAGAAGGCGATAAAGATGTTAAAATAAGGGCCCCTCTCCGGCTCTTCCGCCTGAGGCGGAGAGAGAAAATATAGTGGGGAAATAATATGAGCAAAATAGAAGAAATAGAAAAAGAGATAACGGAAGAGTTTGAGTTATTTGGCGATGAGTGGGAAGGGAAATACGAACATCTAATTGAGTTAGGGAAATCTTTGCCATTGATAGATGAAAAATATAAAACAGACGATAAATTAATTAAAGGCTGCCAGAGTAAAGTATGGCTGCATTCGGAATTAAAGGATGGGAAGATAATTTACTCTGCCGACAGTGATGCGATCATTACAAAAGGCTTGGTAGCATTGGTGGTAAGAGTATTGGGAAATCACACACCTGATGAGATCATCAGCGCGAAAATGGATTTTATTGATAAGATCGGATTAAAAGAACATTTGTCGCCAACACGCGCGAATGGTTTGGTGAGTATGATCAAACAAATGAAAATGGATGCTCTCGCCTTTAGGGCGAGAGGTTAAAAAGTTCAAAGTTCCAGGTTCAAAGTTGGTTTTAACCTTGAACCCGGAACCTTGAACCAAGAACTAAAACTATGGGTGCAATAATTATATC
>JAEUTS010000404.1 GCA_016787005.1 Bacteroidia bacterium | reverse complement strand
AAAGGAAAGGATACCTGGTTCACTTATTCTGTGACATACATGTACGTTATAAGAGGAAAGAGCAGTTTCTATCGCTCTAGATACCCAGGCTTGTTTGGCAAGAAAAACAAGAAACGTAAGATCAGGGCTAAATTCTAAAATACTACTGCTGATTCGAAATAAGAAGAGTGTCGTAATTACGACACTCTTCTTATTTTAAGCTTTGCTTTGAATTTATTTCCAGTACTGGCTCAGCTTTAACAAGGGCTTAAGAAAAAGGGTAAGAAAACGAGGACGCAAACCATTTGCTTTCCAGGCTTTCCTGTCTTCCAGGTTGGCTTTGATACGGTTAATGACCGTGACATTACTTTTGCCTCCTACACGCATCTTAACAAGCACCTGTGGCAAGTAGGCAATTTTAATTTTGTGTTTATGAATAAAGCGCAGCATTATTTCGTAATCCGCTGCTGATTTAAGTTCAGTATTAAATACACCATACTTTTTGTAGATGTCCTTCTTTACAAAAAACGTTGGATGTGGAGGCATCCAACCCTTCAAAAACAGTCCTTCCTTATATTGACCGGCTTGCCAATTGCGGATTATTTTATGAGTATTGTTTTTATCTACATAGTGCAGGTCGCCATAAACAGCTTCTATTGCATTGTTTGAAAAAGCACTCACAACCTGTGAGATAATATTTTGAGAAGGATAAAAGTCATCCGAATTTAAATTTCCAATAATGTCGCCAGTTGCAAGACTTATGCCCTTATTAATAGCGTGGTAAAATCCTGCGTCAGGTTCAGAGATAAGGATTGAAATTCTATCATGGTATTTATTTATTATTTCAAGCGTTCCATCGGTTGATCCGCCATCAATAATAATATACTCTATATTGGGATGATCCTGAGACAAAACAGATCTGATAGTATCCTCTATGGTGGATTCGCTATTCTTACAGGTAGTGATGATGGAGACTTTCAAGGGGGAAAGGGGTATTGGTAATTAGGTTATTAAGTTATTTGGGGCTTGGAGTTACAGAATGTAGAAATGAATTATACTCCTAAATAACCCAATAACTTAATAACTCAATAACTTACAAAGTCTTTATCTCAGCCACCAACTCCGTCAAGGCTTTCTTGGCATCGCCGAAGAACATGCTTGTTTTCGGATCGTAGAACAGGTCGTTCTCAATACCGGCGTAACCGGCGTTCATACTGCGCTTGTTCACTATAATGTTTTTTGCTTTGTCGACTTCCAATATCGGCATACCATAGATCGGCGAACTTGGATTGGTTTTAGCAGCGGGATTCACAACATCGTTTGCGCCAACGATAAGCACCACGTCTGTTTGCTCAAACTCCGGATTTATTTCGTCCATTTCAACAAGCTTACCATAATCAACATTTGACTCAGCCAATAATACGTTCATGTGACCAGGCATACGTCCTGCTACAGGGTGAATAGCATACTTCACTTCAACACCACGCTCTTCAAGAAGCATTTCCAACTCATGAATAATATGTTGAGCCTGTGCAACAGCCAAACCATAACCAGGAACGATCACAACTTTTTTAGAATAATTCATTAATACCGCAAGATCGTTGGCTGTAATGTCCTTTGTACTTCCTTTAGCACTTGCCCCGGCATCGTCAGCAGCCGCACCTCCGCCAAATGCACCAAAAATAACATTACTCAATGGACGGTTCATCGCTTTACACATGGCAAGGGTTAGCAGTGTACCTGCAGAACCTACAAGGATACCCCCTGTAAGCATGATCTTATTATCATAAAGAAAACCTCCAAAAGCTGCAGCCAAACCGGTAAAGGAGTTAAGTAAAGAAATTACAACGGGCATATCGGCTCCGCCAATAGGTATGGCAAACAACACCCCGTAAACAATTGCCGCGCCAAAAAGAGAATAAAGAATTGCAGTGCTATCAGGAGATGTATAAATGATCCATGCGCCCAACACAAGAACACCTAACATAAATGCGTTATTAAAAATGTTGTATGCAGGAAGACGTATCGGTTTATTCAGCGTTCCGTTCAGTTTCAGGAACGCTATAATAGAACCGGAGAAGGAAACACTTCCAATAATAAGGCCGGCAATAATAGGGATCAACGCATTTATATGCCCGAGATTATGATGATACTCCATTAGCCCGATAAGTGCCGCACAAGCACCCCCCATACCATTAAACATTGAAACCAACTCAGGCATTTTTGTCATCTGTACCCTTTTGGCAGTCATCCAACCAATTATTGTTCCTAAAGCAATAGCACCAAAAATAAGTCCGTATATAAGTCCGGGCACCTGGTAATCCATTACAACCCCCATTTCATCCTTCCTTTCAAAAAGAAAAATGGTACCAAGAATCGCAATGGTCATACCTACAGCGCCAATAAGATTTCCTTTTCGCGCGGTTTTCGCATTACCCATCATTTTGAGGCCCAAAATAAAAGTAACAGAACCTATCAGGTAACAAATCTCGAGTAAGTGATTTTTCATAATTATTAATTTTTCTCAGAAATTACATTCTCAATATATGACCGGGCAAATACCGGTGATTATTTTTTCTTTTTAAACATTTCTAACATGCGGTCGGTTACCACAAAACCACCAACCACGTTCAAGGTGCCAAGCAATACAGCGAGGAAGCCAAGTATCAAAGCAAGTGTATTAGACGGATCAACATTCAACATCACATAAATAGCGCCTACAATTACAACACCGTGTATGGCGTTTGCGCCACTCATTAAAGGAGTATGCAACACTGTTGGAACTCCACCTATAACTTCTATTCCTACAAACACGGAGAGAACAATAAAATATATCATTTCCCTGTGTTCACTGATGAAACTTAAAATTGATTCCATAATCATCTATTTATTTATAATTAACTTATGCCGTAGCGGCCTTTTTTACACTTGGATGAACTGCCTGTCCTTTATACACAATGAGGGAACCTTTGGTCACATCCTCCTCCATTTCCCATTTAAATTTATCTTTATCGGCCAAATGATAGAATAAGGTTTGAATATTCTTTGCGTACAGGTCGCTGGCATTCATAGGCAGAAGGCTAGGTATATTACCTTCTCCCAAAATTGTCACACCATGCTTCTGAACTGTTTTATTTAATTCACTGCCAACAACATTTCCTCCCTGCTCAACAGCCATATCAACTATAACTGAACCGAAACGCATGCTCTTTACCATCTCTTCAGTAACCAGCAATGGTGCTTTCTTTCCCGGGATTAATGCGGTAGTAATAACGATATCTGCTTCTTTAACGTGCTTGGCAACCAACTCCTGTTGCATTTTCAGGAATTCCTCAGAAACTCCTTTTACGTATCCGCCTTCAATTTTAATGCTGGCATCCCCTTTCATCTCAATAAATTTTCCGCCAAGGGATTGAACCTGTTCTTTTGTTTCAGGACGAATATCGCTTACTTCCACTACAGCGCCCAAGCGCTTAGCAGTAGCAATAGCCTGAAGTCCGGCTACACCGGCACCAAAGATTACTACTTTAGAGGGGCGAATTGTTCCCGCAGCAGTGGTCATCATCGGCAATATTTTTCCGATGGTATCCGCTGCAAGTAATACGGCTTTATACCCAGCAAGGTTAGCCTGAGAGCTAAGTGCGTCCATTTTCTGAGCCCTTGAAATACGTGGTACTGCATCCATTGAGAAAGCCGAAATACCCGCTTTTTCACACGCACTAACTAATTCCGGATTAGTAGCAGCGAACATAAATGAAATAAGGACTGCTTCCTTTTTCATTTTAGCAATTTCATCGGGCGCAGGCGCATTCACTTTAAGCACCACATCGGCCTCGGAGTAAAGTTTTGACTTATCCGAAGTTAGTTGAGCTCCGGCAGCACTGTAGGACTCGTCTGAGAAAAAAGAATTGAGTCCGGCTCCATTTTCAACAACTACCTCAAAACCTTTTTTAACGAAATCTTTAATAACATCAGGGGAAAGTGCAACCCTGTTTTCTTTGAATTTTGTTTCTTTTGGAATGGCGATCTTCATCAGGAATAAGAAATTTAGGTGTACGAAAGTAGTAAATAATTGACTTTACAACAAAACTTAGTACATACTATGAATATTATCTGATTAATACTTAAAAACACGATAAAATGAAACTTACTATCACCTAAAGACGCTTGAAAAGAAGTTGACACCATCTACACAACGATACCATTTTAACTTTATCCTCAAAAACCGATGACTTAAAAACCGATTTCCCAGGCAAAATACGCAATCCTTCTTGTATCCCTTCTATTATTGATGGGTTGTAAGCTTCCCTATCTATAGTGCCAGTGGTTCAAAGTTATTTAATTGTTCTTGTTCATTGTAATGTTTCGATAAATAAAGTTCAGGTGTTAATCCTTTCAAAGATTCGTGAGGTCTGTAAGTATTGTATTCCATCAT
>JAEUTS010000372.1 GCA_016787005.1 Bacteroidia bacterium | reverse complement strand
GATATAGCAGGTTTTGGCATAGGATTCACTTTTATGGTAGTTGTTGCAGAGGAAGGAACACCCGCAACATAAATAGTATAAGTAATTGTATGCGTACCTACACCGGCCTTTGCAGGATCAAAAGTGTTTCCGGTAACACCCGGCCCATTGTATATTCCTCCAACAGGTGATCCGTTAGTTAACGTAAAAGCTTTATTCTTTTCACAAACATCGCTTAACGGAGAAAGTGTCGGAGGAGGTGGTAATAAACGGACATTAATTATTTTTGAAGCAATACTTACCTCGCAAGGCGTAAAACACCAAGCTATACTCAAGCAAAAGATGTAGATTATTCTCTTCAATTATCTGTGTTTATAGCTGTAAATCAAATATATAAATAAATCAATTGAATTAAAAGAAAAGCGCCTTTCGGTTATTGACATTTACTGAATAAATTCCAGATTTTGAAGCATTTCCTTCAATTCTAAATTATGTTTCAATTCATTATATGTAAATATAGGGGTGATACCGCTCCTATATCAAATTAAAATACAAATAATATTACCTATTCAAATGCAAATAATATACAAATTTTAAACAAAAAGTTCGTTTTTTATATTAAAAATTAATATTTATTTATTATAATAAATGATTTATTACTTGCTCAAAAAAAATGAACCGGATAAATAATCGGGTCTTTTTTTACAAAATTTTCAGCTTCAGTTGATTTACGAAAAAGAGTATATTCCATTCCCTCTGATCTTTGTTGGATTTAACTTTCGGGTGTTTCCTTATCTGAACTTAGAAGCACAAAAAATAAAACAGACTAAGGACAAATATTGCTAAAACAGTTTTAGCATTAATTGTTGAACTATCTTTTAAAGCCAAAGTCTATCGCCAACAAGAAATTTGTACTTTTATACCGTAACAAATTGAATTTAAAGAAATTCAATAGCGGCATAACTGATATCCCTTCCTACCGGCAGGGAGGTAAGCAGGTTGTGTCGCCGATAATTCCATAAACCTGCTAAGATTCAGTTAAAAAAATGAATCCGAAAATTGTAAGCCTTGAAGAGCTGGCTGTCATTTGCTCAAGATTAAAAAGTGAAGGCAAAACAATTGCACATTGTCACGGCTGTTTCGACCTGCTGCACCTGGGTCATATAAAACATTTTGAAGCTGCAAAAAAAGCGGCCGACGTTGTTGTAGTAACACTTACGCCGGACCGCTTTGTCAACAAGGGTCCTGGCCGCCCCGTATTTAATGAGATACTCCGGATGGAATCAATTGCAGCATTGGAGGCTGTAAGTTATGTCGCGCTTAACAAGTGGGAAACAGCCATTGAAACGCTCAAATTAATTAAACCTACTTTTTACGTAAAGGGTCAGGACTATAAAAAAAGTGAAGATGATATAACAGGAAATATCAATAAAGAAGAAGAAGCCGTGAAGTCAGTTGGTGGACAACTTTATTTTACTGAAGAGATCCAATTCTCGTCGTCAAAACTTATCAACGCGCACTTTAGTCCGTTAAACGATTCGGTGCAGGAATACCTTAGCGGCTTAAAGAAAAAACATAACGCGGATAGTATCATTAATGAAATTGAAAAATTAAAGAACCTCAAAGTGCTTGTAATAGGTGATACAATAATCGATGAGTATCACACCTGCCGGCCTCTCGGGAAATCCTCAAAATCGCCCACCATCTCAACTATGTTTCTGAAAGGCGAATCCTATGCTGGCGGTGTGCTGGCCATAGCCAATCACCTGGATCAGTTCGCAGGAAAAGTGGATCTGGTCACCTGCCTGGGAAAACAGAATCCGCAGCAGGAGATTATTGAACAAAAACTTTCAAAGAACATAAATAAAAAATTCTTCCTGCGGAACGATGGCCCTACTCCGACGAAACGCAGATACCTCGACACTTATCTTAATCTGAAATTATTCGAGGTCACATTCATGAACGATACTTACCTGGCAAACGATCTGGAAAAAGAGGTCATCACACATCTTGAAAAAACTCTCAAAAATGTGGATCTTGTATTGGTGGCGGATTTCGGACATGGCTTTATTACACCCGGAATAATTAAATTCCTGGAAGGATCGGGTAAATATCTCTCTGTTAACGCCCAAACAAACAGCAATAATTACGGCTTTAATTATATTACAAAATACAATCGGGTAGATTATGTTTCAATTGATGAAAAAGAGTTGCGCCTGCCTTTTGGAGATAATTACGGCAAACTTGAAAACCTTATTGAGAAATTACACGCTATTACTCACGCCGGTAAAATTCAGATCACTCTCGGACAACAGGGTTCCATATTATATGAAAAGGGTAAATTTTATACGGCACCAGCATTTGCATCATCTGTAAAAGATTCGGTTGGGGCGGGAGATGCAGTATTGTCTGTAACTTCATTATGCGCTTTTAGCAATACACCTCCTGAAGTTTTACCTTTCATAGGAAATTGTGTGGGCGCACTAGCTGTTGAAATTATTGGCAATGAACATCCTGTGTACAAAAAAGATCTGATCAAATTCATCTCTCATTTTTTAAAATAAATGGATATTTCTCAATTCACAACCAATTACCTCAACTCATTCAGGCAAGCAC
>JAEUTS010000370.1 GCA_016787005.1 Bacteroidia bacterium | reverse complement strand
TTTTCATCTTGATGTTGAAACCATTGGAAGTAAATTCGGGGCGATCCCCTCAACCTTGCCTGCCCCCATCCTTCCCGATCTCGATCTTCAGACTATTAAAAACATGATCCAACCGGCTTTTACAATTGCTTTGCTTGGGGGAATTGAATCCCTTCTTTCAGCGGTTGTGGCGGATGGAATGATGGGCGGCAATCACCGGTCAAATATGGAACTTGTAGCACAAGGCGGTGCAAATATATTTTCAGCCTTATTCGGCGGTATACCAGCAACAGGTGCCATTGCACGTACAGTAACAAACATTAAAAATGGCGGGCAGACTCCTGTTGCGGGGATCACACATTCTCTCACATTGCTGCTGATCATGTTGTTCTTTGGTAAATTTGCAGGACTTATTCCTCTTGCTTCGCTGGCAGGAATACTGGTTGTGGTAGCCTACAACATGAGTGAATGGAAATCATTTGTAAGTTTATTGAAAGGACCGGGAAGTGATGTAGCTGTGCTCCTTTCAACATTCATACTCACCGTTCTTGTTGACCTGACCATTGCTATTGAAATAGGCATGGTATTGGCCGCCTTTTTATTCATGCGAAGAATGACACAAATAAGTAACGTAAACATTATCACGCAGGAAATAAATGATCAGGCTGAAAAAGATGATCCACAGGCAATCCAAAAATATACTGTTGCCAAAGGGATCGAGGTCTTTGAAATAAACGGACCATTCTTTTTCGGGGCGGCTTACAAATTCAAAGAATCGATGCGGGTTTTAAAAGACAAAGCAAAGGTGCTTATTATACGTATGCGGGCAGTACCTGTAATTGATGCGACCGGTATTCACGCTTTAGAAGAAGTTTATAAAGCGGCAAAAAAACAAGGCACACAACTCGTAATATCAGGAATTCAGCCTGAAGTATATAAAGAATTTAAAAAATCAGGATTGCTGGACACGATTGGCAATGAAAACGTACTTACCAATATTGAGAAAGCCCTTGCCCGGGCTAAAGAATTACTTTGATGTGCGAAGGTTAGAATCGTTAATGTGAGTTAAGCCTGCCAGGAACTAATTCTTCATATTTTCAAGTTTGGCAACATTTAATAATGTAATGGTGCTTCCCTTGATTTCTATTAGTTTCTCCTCCTTGAAATCAGATAAGCTACGAATGGCTGTTTCGGTAGATGTGCCGGCCATGTTCGCCACATCTTCACGTGAAATGGCCATCTGGAATTTTTCAGATGTATTATCCGAAGTATAACGCTTTTGAAGCTGCACCAATGCTTCAGCCACTCTCTTTCTTACCGAGTTATAGGCTAACTTAAGTAGTTGATTCTCTTTCTCTATCAAATTATTGGCCAGTAATTTTATAAAACGCTTGGCGACCTCGGAATTCTTGTAGATAAGCGCGAAGAAATCCTCTTTTGGAATTATGTTTACTTCAGTATCTTCCAAAGCTGCAGCAGATTCGGTATAAGTAGTATTTTCCAGGAGGTCAGAGTAACTGAAAAAATCACCTTCCTTGAATAATGAAGTAATGTATTCCTTACCATCCTCATTCGTCTTATACGTTTTTACTTTCCCCTTAACTATCAGGTAAATACCGCTGGGGTACCCACCCTCACTGTATATTACATCTTTCTTTTTGTATTTAAAGGTTTTTCTGCCATCAGAAATCTTCTTCAGATCGTCAATATTCTTGATCTCATCCAGAAAATCATAAACCCCCTGTACCCCTTTCGAATACTCTGTTTTAAGTATATCTGTCTTCTTCAATCGACTCTCCACCGCCCGCAGAAGTTCTATATCATCAAAAGGTTTTGTCACATAATCATCCGCACCCATTTCCATTCCTTTACGCAGATCACTGCGTTCCGTTTTGGCAGTAAGGAAAATAAACGGGATACTGGCTGTTTCATTATTTTTACTCAGCATATGAAGCACTCCGTATCCATCAAGCACAGGCATCATAATATCACAAATGATAAGATCAGGAAGTTCCTTTTGAGCAAGCTCAACTCCGATCTTACCGTTCTTGGCGGTTAAAACATTGTAATTGGCCAGCTCAAGTATCTCGGCAGTATTTTCACGCATGTCGTTGTTGTCTTCAATTAAAAGGATCTTTTTCATTTTTATTTGTTGGTTTTATTGATATGTATTGTAAATGTGGTACCCTCATTCAATTTACTTTCAACACTTATCTCACCATTCATTAATTCAATGTATTTTAAAATAATGTTCAGGCCAAGCCCGGTTCCCTGTATATTAAAAGCATTCTGCCCACGGAAGAAACGCTCAAATAAATGTTCCTTGTCTTCTTCAGAAATGCCTATCCCCCTGTCACGGACCACAATGCTTACTCCTTTATTATCAACAATAGTCTGAACATCGATCTGCTTGCCCTCATCCGAAAACTTGATTGCGTTAGAAATGAGATTGAAAAAAATATTTTTGATCAGTTTTTTATCCAGGTTTACAACTGTTTCCTTGCCGGTATGTTTGTATTCAATCTTCTGACCCTCTTTTTTAACAGATGACATTTCCTGAACAATGTCTTCTGCAAATGCTTTTAGATCAAATTTTTCGGGTTCACAAGCTATTTTTCCTTCCTCCAATTTGCTAAGCGACAAGAAGTCGTTCAATATGTCAGTCATGTTATTGATAGCCGACTTTATCCTGGCAATATGTTTATTCCGCTTTTCTTCATTTTCCTCACCGTGATATTTACTGACAAGCGATAAAGATGAAAGTATAGTAGCTAAAGGAGTCCGGAATTCATGTGAGGCCATTGATACAAACCTGGACTTCATATCATTCAATTCCTTTTCCTTTTTAAGAGCGTTGTTTAATTCCTCTTTTGTCTTTTCCAGTTCATGTACCGCCTCCTGCAATATCAAAGTCCTGTCCTGAACCTGCTTAGTCAACTCAACTGAGTAATTTCTCACCCGGTCTTCGGCTTTTTTGCGTTCCGAAATGTCCACAATGAATGCGATAACAAACCGCTCATCATTTGATGAATATGGACTCAGACTTACCTCTACCGGAAATTCTGTGGAATCTTTTCGCTTGCCAAGTAATTCAATATTGGCACCCATTGATCTCGCTTTTGGCTTTTCATTAAAATCTGTTCGGTGTTTAACGTGAGATTCTGAAAAGCGGTTAGGGATCAAGACTTCAATTTTTTTTCCCAATAACTCCCCCTTACTGTAACCAAATAAGCGCTCCGCACTGGGATTTATCCTGATGATCTCGGCCGCCTTATTGGTTATCAATATGCCTTCTGGCGCGAATTCAAATAATGCATCCAAACTTACCTCATTTTCCATTGCATATAAATATGACAGGTTGTGACACTGCCATAAAGGTAACATGCATTTTCAAAACTAAAACAATATTATACTGCAAAACATGATAATTATCATATTGGATAAATGAGGTAAGTCATTTCTATTTATTCACTGTCAGCGTTACTTTGTAACAAAAATAAGCACTATGAACTCGTCAAACGAAAACAAAAAGATGGAGAAAAACGCATTAACTGTGTTTTTATCCCTGGCAGGGGTTATTTATTCCTATGGCTTATGGAATGCATTTTCAACCGGGCACAATCTGGCCGGAGGACTTTTAATCGTTGTAATGATTTTAATTGGCGGAATTGTATTAATATTGAATAAAACCAAAACTTAAATAAAATGGATAATATTCAGGGGCTATATT
>JAEUTS010000359.1 GCA_016787005.1 Bacteroidia bacterium | reverse complement strand
TTTGCAGGTAGAATGGCTTGGAGCAAATTCATCGTCGTTTATTGAGGCAAATGCCCCCCAATCCTTTTATTATACTTATCCAAGCGAGAAAGACAATGGTAGAACAACTTTTAAAGCAGCTTGTTTCAAAAAAATTACTTACAAGAACCTCTATTCAAATATAGATGTAGAGTACATACTCCCCGAAAAGGGTGGAGTAAAATATTCACTCATACTTCACCCGGGAGCCGACCTTTCCAAAGTGAAAATGCGTTATAATGGTGCGAAGGAATTAAGAACTGACGAAGAAGGTAATATTGTTATCAGCTCTGAATTTGGTGATTTTATTGATCACGCACCGATAAGTTTTTATGACTCGAAGAGTACAAGTGGCGGTGGCGAAAGCATTCGCTCATCATTTGAGCTAAAGGGAAATACCGTTTCATTCAGATTAAATACTACGACATCCGATTTTCAACCCGGAACGCCTGAGCTGAGCCGAGTGGAAGCTTTGAACCCGGAACATCGAACAATTATCATCGATCCCTGGACATCCAACCCCGGGTTTCCAACAAACAGAGCCTATGATGTGAACTATGATCTGGCAGGAAATGTGTATGCCTTTGGTTCAACTTTTACCGGTTATAAATTGGCAAAATTTAACAGCGCAGGAACGCTTCTTTGGACATTTACCACAAATCTGGGTTCGACAACAGGGGCCTATTATGGAGATTTTGCTGTTGATGAAGTTACAGGGACATGTTATTTGTTTGGAACATATGCTTACTCAGTAAAAGTAAATACCAATGGAATTCAGACCGGTGGATTTGTTCAAATTACTTATCCGGGTGGATTTGAGTTTTGGCGAAGCGAATACAGCCGTTGCCTTAAACAAATTGTTTTGGGATGTGGAGGAACATCTTCTCCTTATCAGGGAGCTATGCTCGATACAACTCTTACAGCACTTACCCCGATAAATATTTTTGGAGCAACAACTGCATTGCATGACGTAGCTTTACTTACAGTAGATCCCAATAGTGGTTTTTGTTACATGGCAGCAGCCCGTAGCCAGGTTTATCCAACAGTATTTGATAACCTTATGTTAAAAATGCCGGTGCCCGCGCTTCTGCCGGCAACGTGGTCGGTGGCCACAAATGGCCATACCTTCGTGGAGGTGCTAAGTCTTACTTATACTCCTAATGTCGGAGGTAGTTATTCGAATGGTTTCAATGGGATGGCCTGCGGCCCTCGATTTCTTTACACATACGATGGTAGTGTGTTGAAAAAATGGAATAAAAACACAGGCGCATTTATCGCACAGGTTACTACCGGAGGAACGATGTTTGCCACAGGGGGATTGAGCGCAGATAAATGTGATAATGTATACGCCGGTGTTGGTAATGTGATAAAAGTATATAATTCCTCACTTGTACAGGTTGCGTCATATCCGGTTGCAAATACCTGTTACGATGTAAAACTGGGTCCGAATAATAAATTGTATGCCACCGGTGTTGCTTTTGTTGCTGAAATTAATGTACCGGCATTGTCGCCGCCAACTGCTACATCAACTCCTGCTTCCGGGGGGTGTAATTCATGTAATGGTTCGGCAACTGCACTTCCATGCGGTGATCCTTCCGGTTATAATTATTTATGGAGCCCCGGGGGCCAGGTTACTCAAACCGCATCTGGATTATGTCCCGGAACATATACTGTGAGTATTACTTATGCATGCACCGATGTTGACACCGTTGTGGTTTCAGTTACGGGGGGTGTTGGCGGGATCACACTAAGCAGCACGCAAACCAATGCGTGCGCAAACACAGGAACTGTTACGGCTACTGCAAGCGGCGGAACCGCACCTTATACATATTTGTGGAATAACGGGCAAACATTTGCTGCTTTGACAGGACTTGTGGCAGGCAGTTATACTTTAACCGCCACTGATGCCAATGGCTGTTCGACTTTTAAAGCGATCACTATTACGAGTAATATTAATGTAAGTTTCACCTCAAAATATAGTGGTTGTGCAGGGGGGAATACAGGTAGTATTACTTTGAATGTTACAGGAGGAAGTCCCTCTTATACTTATGCCTGGAGCAATGGACAAACAGCTTCAACAGCTACCGGTTTAGTTGCCGGTACTTATACTGCTACAGTTACAGATGCAAGCGGATGTGTTCAAACGATAGTGAGTACTTTGAGTCCCTATGCTCCATTAATAATTCAAACAGATCAGACTGTAGCCTGTTCATCCGCAGCCCAGGCAACGGTTGTTGCTGTAAATGGAGGAACACCTTCATATGCTTATAGCTGGAGCAATGGGCAGCTATCGGCAACCACTACAGGATTGACAACCGGTACTTATACTGTTAAAGTTACTGACGCGAATGGATGTACCACTACCAAGTCGGTCACTATAACAAATGGTCCGAATCCTGCCAGCGCGACATTTACGCAATCACCTACAGGAACTATTTGTGCAGGCACAACTGTGAATTTTACCAATACAGGAACTACGGGGACTTTAGTTTCACATAAATGGGCTATTCCCGGTCAGGGCCCAATTGTATCCGGTAGTGTAACTGATTACACCTCCGGTTTTTTGAACTTCTCTTACACTTTTGTATCCGCAGGGACTTATACGGTTAATCATACGGTTAGTTACCCGAGCGGAGGTTGTTCAGCTACTCAATCAACCACAATAACCGTAATCAATTGCACCGG
>JAEUTS010000334.1 GCA_016787005.1 Bacteroidia bacterium | reverse complement strand
TGTGATCACCTGAACATCATAACGCAATTGCAATTCTGCCAATGCAATATGTGCCGCGTTGGGTTTGGCTTCCAGCACCTGTTTCCTTCGCAGGTTGTAAAAATCCAGAACCAGGCCAGGATTCTTTTTCCAACCCTCAGGCGTTGCTACATCATTGATATCAAACTCTTCCCACAAGCCTCCGCTATCGCGAAACGTTTTAATACCGCTTTCCGCGCTGATTCCTGCACCTGTAAAGACAATGATTTTTTTCACCTTGAAATACTTCTAATTAAAGTTGTACAAGATACGGCCCCGTTTCAGACAAAGATATAGAAGATAGGGTAAATGTGCGTCAGATCAGTCCCAGCCACTTGCCAAAACGTCTGCAATATGCATCACTTTCAATTTCTTTTGCTGCTTTTTGATGTAGCCATCCATATGCATTAAACATGACATATCCGTAGAGATGATATAATCTGCGCCAACTTCTATTGCGTTTGCAACTTTATCCTGCCCCATACCAACAGCAATGGGTTCAAATTTTACAGCAAAACTTCCGCCAAATCCGCAGCAAACATCTGTGTCCTTCATTTCCCGAAGCTCCAGTCCACGAACCTTTTCAAGCAGTACACGGGGTTCTCTTTTCACGCCGTATTCGCGAAGAGCCGAACAAGAATCATGGTAGGTAGCGACACCATTCAGTACCGCACCTATATTTGTGATCTTTAAAACATTGACAAGAAAATCGGTGAACTCGTACATGTTTTTCTGCACCTGCTTGAATTCATTATGAAGCACTGAATTGTGAAACATTTCGGGGAAATAATTTTTAACAAACCCGGTACATGAAGCCGAAGGACAAACAATGTAACGATCGTTTTGAAATTCTTTGATGAATTTTTCACCCACTTCTTTGGCTTCCTCCCAATAACCTGCATTGAAGGCCGGCTGTCCACAGCATGTTTGCTCCGGATTATAATTAACAGAACAACCGACCTTCTCCAATACTTTAACCATATTTACTGCAGCCTGTGGATAGATCTGGTCAATAAAGCAGGGGATGAAAATATCTACTATCATAGTGGACGAATAATCCACCTTCACAAAGCCTTGGGTGGATGAAGGCGAATTTACGAATAATTGGACGTGATAAACCGGGAAGTTTTTAACAGGAAGCACTTACTCGGCGGCCTCAATAACCCTGCTTTTTGGAATTGTAAGCAGTATAACAAAACCTACGACAAAAAACAAGATCAACGCAAGTACTGAATTACGCATACCTCCTGATATTCCCTCGATATAACCAAACGAAAATGTTCCAATAACAATCCCTATCTTTTCACATACATCATAAAAACTGAAGTATGACGCGTGATCCTCTGTTTCGGGTAAAAGTTTGGAATAGGTTGAACGGGACAGCGATTGTATACCTCCCATAACAAGTCCAACCAATGAAGCTATAATGTAAAAATCATCCGGAGTATACACCCAAAGATAAGTTCCGATACAAATTCCAATCCAGATAAAAATTGTGACTCCTAATGCCTTAATATTCCCTACCCACGCCGAAAGTCTTGAAAACAACACAGAACCAGCTATGCCGACAAACTGTATAAGCAGCACACTGATGATGAGATTTCCATCTTCCATACCAACAATTTCCTTTTTGGCAAAAAGAACAGCCATAAGCATAACTGTTTGAACACCCATGCTGTAAATAAAAAACGAAGTTAAAAAACGTTTGAGCCTTGCAATATGTTTCAATTCGGACCACACCAGATAGAGTTCATTAAAGCCCTTAAAGACAATGTTGCCTTCCGGCTTGTGTCCATAAACATTATTGGGTAAACGTGCGAATGTTATCTGAGCGAATCCTGCCCACCAAACACCTACAGTAACAAATGAATACCGGGCATTCATGTCAAAACCCTTTATTAAAATCAGATTGATGATCAACAATAGTGCACTCCCTATATAACCCATCGAAAACCCTTTCGCGCTGATACGATCGTGATCCTGTGGATCAGCAATTTCAGGCAGGTAGGCATTGTAAAAAACAAGGCTGCCCCAAAAACCAACACTGGCAAGCAATACAGACAGCAAACTAAAAAAAAGATTGTCAATACTAAAAAAATAAAGTGAGGCACAGGAGATTGAACCGAGATAGCAGAAAAACTGCATAAATTTTCTTTTATTACCCGAGTAATCCGCTATACCTGAAAGAATCGGAGCCAAAAGTGACACGATGATAAAGGACAGGGAAACAACATAAGAATAAAGCTCAGTGTTCTTATACTCTCTGCCAAACAACGATAAGGTATCATTCAGAACCTTACCATCATCATCTGCAACACTCGTAACATTTTGATAGAAAACGGGAAAAATGGCAGCGGTAATAACCAATGGATATGCAGAGTTGGCCCAGTCGTAAAAGGTCCAGGCATTGACTATTTTTTTATTTCCCTTTTCGATATTAGTCATTGGATTAGCATCCAAAATATAGCCGTAAAATCAGTATTTCGTAATCTCAAATTCCACCCTTCTGTTCTGTTTCCTGCCCTCTTCTGTAGCATTACTAGCAACAGGTTTTGTACTTCCATAGCCTTTAAAATCTATCTCATTTGCTACACCTTTTTCGATCAGGTAATCGAATACAGCTTTAGCCCGTGCCTCCGAAAGAGCCTGGTTAGCTTCTTCATTACCCTGGCTATCGGTATGCCCGTTAATGCGTAATTCCATTTTGGGGTTTTGCTCAAGCTGCTCAATCAGCCTGTCCAATTCCGGGTAAGAATCATCAACGAGTTCGGACTTGGCTGTTTCAAAGAAGATACTGCTCAAACGAACAACATCACCCGTTTTATACAGACTGGCTTCTTCAGGCACATGCATTTTATGAACCACAGATCGCTTCATTTGAGCCAGTGTTGCAGGATCGATCTTTTCAACGAGTGAAACATCATCAACAAAATAATAAGATTCATGAAAAGTCGAAAACAATTTTTTTCTGTTCAACCTGTACATGTCACGCTTTGTTTTTTTTACAAAGTGACCCAATGTAAGGTATCGCTCACCTCCATTAGCTACAAAATCTCCTTCAAGCTTAAACCAGTCGTAGTTTGAAATAAGACCCTTTCGGTTATACATATAAAGCGAATTAGTAGAATCAACATTATCCTTAAGTACAAAAGGCCTGGCTGAAAAGTAAACACCCAAATGCTTTAAAGCCATAGTGCTGATGGAAAGCAACCGGAAATAACAAACAAAATGATATTCCTTACCCGGCTTTAATTTTTCGATAAGCTTAACATACAAAAACTCCTTATACTTCAACTGAAAACGAAGTCCGACACTAGCCTCGCCCGAATGAGATCCATGGTACCTGCTTGTATCAAGTTTTAAAGCCTGCAGATAATAATCGACCGTTGCAATTCCCTTCCAGGGAGCGCAATTTGATATAGATGCATTCCGTTTATTTTTATGCGCTTCAAAACCTCCATTAGGAACCAGGTTTTTCTGAGCATAAAAACCCGATGTCATGAAAACCAATAATAGTGCAGGTATCACTTTCCTGCACTCATCATATAAGATCATTCGTTTCAAAAAGATTAGAATTTGAATTCTTTAATAGTTTCAACAAAAAATTTCACTTTGTCCTTTTCGGTATCCGGGTACAGGCCATGACCAAGATTAGCAATATGCCTTTTAGGGCCAAATGCCTTAAGCATTTTTATTGTTTCTTTTTTTATAATCTCCTTATCGGCATAAAGTAAACAAGGATCCATATTGCCCTGAAGCGTTTTACCCCAGCCGATCAATTCACGACTTTCGGAAATATCCATCGTCCAATCGAGGCCTATCGTATTACACCTTAAATTACTCAAATCTTTGCGTGCAAAAAAGGCATCTTTTGCAAAAACTGTCAACGGAACCTCAGTTATTGCTTCACAGATCTTTGAAATGTACTTCAATGCAAATTCCCTGTACTGTTCAGGAGAAAGTACACCTGCCCAACTGTCAAATACCTGCAGCATATCAGCACCGGCTTCCACCTGTCCTTTTAAATAATTAATAGAACTCTGCGTGATCTTATCCAGCAATTGGTGAGCCAGCTGAGGATGTGTATATAAAAACTTCTTGGCCTTTGAAAATGTTTTAGAGCCGGAGCCTTCTACCATATAGGCAAGTATGGTCCATGGCGCGCCGCAAAAGCCTATCAAAGGAACGCGATCATTCAAACCCTTTTTGGTAAGCTGCAATGCTTTCATAACATAATGAAGGTCATCGGCCTGTGCGATGCGTAATTGGTCGATATCATTTTTGGTCTGAATCGTTTTTTCAAACCAAGGGCCCTTCGCTTCTATCATCTGGTAGGGCAAACCCATTGCTTCCGGAATAACGAGGATATCAGAAAAGATTAT
>JAEUTS010000256.1 GCA_016787005.1 Bacteroidia bacterium | reverse complement strand
TTCTTTACCTGAAGTTGTTTTTCCTTCCCAGGTATTGAAGAATCCGGTAACGGCATCAGGGGTTAATCCTGTTCCTTCCCACATTTGCAATCCCCAACGATCCCAGATAGTTATATCAAGTTTGGTAACTCCTTTGGTTGTAATTACAAATACATCATTCTTCTTATCACCGTTAGGTGTAATAATATTAGGAACCGCGATCTTAAAGCCTGATACGGTTATATCCTTACATGTAGAATCTTTACATCCTGCACCTGCACTGGCTACTACACAAGCGTAGTATTTACCATCTACACTATAAGTATGAGTTGGAGGAGTAGTGCCTGTATATGGCGCGCTGCCATCACCAAAATACCAGGTGTAAGTTGTTCCACCGGTACTTGTATTGGTGAAGTCAACCACCAGTGGGCTGTCGCCAATATATTTTGATGCTGTAAAGTCGGCATTCGGATTGGAGCTGGACGAAATGGTTGTAACCCCGCTAACAGAACAACCTTTTGTATCTGTAACAACTACTGTATATGTACCACCAGCCAGATTACTTACGTTTGCAGTTATTGCACCACCCGGACTCCATGAATATGAGTATCCCGGGGTGCCTCCATTAGCTGAAGCAGAGGCAGTTCCATCATTAGCACCACAAGATGCGTTAGTAGAAGTCACTGTAACAGTTGGTGCACCTAAACTTGTAATGGTGGTTGATGTTACTGCAGAGCAGCCTTTATTATCAGTAACAGTAACAGTAACAGTTCCAGCACCTAAGCCACTTGCAGTAGTTGTTGTTTGCCCATTATTCCATGTGTAAGAATAACCTGGGGTACCTCCACCAGCTAAAACAGTAGCGGTACCATCGGATTGGCCACACGAAGCATTTGTTGAATTTGAAATCGATGCAGTGGGCGGATTTGGATTTGTGACAGACACTGAAGCAGTACCGGTACATCCATTACCGTCAGTCACAGTTACTATGTAAGAACCAGCGGATAACCCTGTTGCTGTTGAGTTGGTTGAGCCATTACTCCAGGAATAAGTTTTCGAACCGGTTCCTCCGGAACCTGAGGCGGTTGCGGAGCCATCACTTAAACCACAGCCAGCCTGTGTTGCTTGTGTTGCAGTAGCTGTAACAGCAGTTGGTTCGGTTAAAGTATAAGTGAAACTACCCGCACATCCTTTTGTGTCAGATATATTTAAAGTATACGTTCCTGCAGCTAATCCAGTGATGTCCTCTATCGTTAAACTGCCGGGAAGCCATTCGTAATTATACGCAGGGTTATTTCCAGTTGGAGTAATTTCGAGTTTTCCTGATTTGTCGCCTTTACATTTTAAATGAGTTTCAATATTAGTGCCCATATTATAGGCAGGAGGTCCTTTTATTGTATAAGATTTTACAGTAGGGCAGGAATTAACAGTATTTGTAACAGTTACCGTGTAAGTGCCTGCAGTTAAACCTGAAATGTTATCAGTTGTACCACCATTACTCCATGCATAAGTAACAGAACCTCCAACGTTAAGGAAGATATTTCCTGTTGCTTTGCCATTACATACAACACTTTTCGTGCTGATAGTATCTACAGCAGGACCGGCAGTAGTTGATGATACAGTAGTTGATGTTACAGCGGTACACCCGTTGGCATCGGTAACTGTTAAACTATAAGTGCCTGCACCAAGGCCAGTAACACTTTGTCCTGTTTTTCCACCAGTCCAGCTATATGAATAAACGGGTGTGCCACCGGAAGCCGGAGATACAGAAACCGAACCAGTTGGAGTTCCACAACCTGTATTAGAAGATGTTGGAGTTGGCACAGTAAGCGCAGAGGATGGTTCTGTTAAGGTAGCCGAAGTAGTTACTGTACAGCCTTTATTATCAGTAATAGTTACAGCATAAGTCCCTGCAGAGATAGTGGATAAATTTTGCGTAGTAGAGCCATTTGACCAATTAAATGTATATGGCGTGCTTCCTGTAGCTGGTGTGGTTGTTATTGACCCCGTTGACTTACCATTACATAAAATACTTACTGAGGATCTTGTAACTGTAGGTTGAGGATTAATTGATACAGTAACTGTTTGTGTATTACTGCAACCGCCTGCATTAGAACCTGTAACAGTATAAGTAGTAGTACTTGAGGGGCTTACTGTAATACTCGAAGTGCTACCAAGCCCTCCTGCCCAAGTATAATTAGTTGCACCGCCTGCAGATAATGTAACATTTGTTGAGCCTGAAGCACAAATACTGGATGGTGAAGCTGTAGCAGTTACAGTTGGTTGGGCAATAACTGTAATTGTTTTTGTTGTTATTGAAGAGCAGTTTCCGGTACCACCAACAGTATAACTTACTGTGTATGTAGATGCACTTAATGGTGTAAAGGAACCACTAGATGAAGTTGAACCACCCGCCCAATTGCCACCACCTACCGTTGCGAAACCAGTTAAATCATACGTTTGTCCCGCACAAAAAGTGCCAGTTGGAGTCCAAGCCGAATTGCTGTTGGTTGTTACCGTAATTGTATCAGTATAAGATTTGGAGCATGATCCATAGGTAAATGTATACGTAATTGGATATTTACCCGCCTTAACACCTGGAGCAGTAGGATCAAATACCGCAGACCCTTGCTGAAACTGATATAAAGAATTAACAGGGCAAGTAGGGCAAGTATATGTGGCGGTTCCATTATTAATGCCATCTTTTTTAGATATTTTTCCCGTTGAAACATAACCAGGGGAAGCACCTATAGGAAAAGTCCAAGTCCCACTTTTAGCTACTTTGCCAGAAGCAAGATCAATAATTTGCCAATTATAAGTCCCGTTGTTACCCGTATCATAGAAATGAAAATCAATAGTATCATTTGGTCCAAAATATTGCCATGTCCAGTAAAAAACAGCCGCCGTACAATTGTATCCTGGAGGAATTACACTCCAATTACCATAGTAAGAACATCCGGTACCACAAGCAGCTCCAACGCCATTATATCCAAGTGCTGCTTGAATTTTACTATTATGCCAAGCCTCTATACGGTTCTCATTACATTGAGTTGAATTCATACCCGTAACAACTAGTTTAAATCCAGGAGCCATAAAACCGCCAATTGCAGCAGAGTCTTTCACATCAATCTGAAAATAGGGCGAATTACAAGCAACCGTTTTTTTAGGTGTCCAAACAGGCGTTGGGCAGTTAAGTGTCATGAGATTATTTACTTTTAAATTTGTTTTTATCTCATTGCCCATACTCATTGTGCCAGTATGGCCACCATTAGGCAATAATTTTGCGCTGGAGAAACCAAGCAGATTTTGTGCAAAACTGTTCGTTTGCGTAAATAAAGCCATCGTTAAGACAGCTATAAGAAAAAATTTGAAATTTTTCATAGGGTTGAGGTTTAATTTGATGCACTTATTATTATGGGTATTTGCTTTCATGTTATATTGTTTATTATAAGGTTTCAAATGTACAAAAAAAAT
This sequence comes from Bacteroidia bacterium, assembly GCA_016787005.1. Taxonomy (GTDB): domain Bacteria; phylum Bacteroidota; class Bacteroidia; order JABDFU01; family JABDFU01; genus JABDFU01. The sequence continues at coordinate 5,357 of JAEUTS010000256.1, read as the reverse complement.
CAAAACTCACTAAATTGAAGTTATTGGATGTTGCTGCTTTGTATTAAAGACTACTATTATTAAAAAAGTTGCATTATAGTCTGCCTTACGCTATTAAGTTACTGAAAATCAGGTAAATAAAATAACTTTTAATCCGATCTTTTACAGGGTGTTTTTTGCCACAGCGGTGAATTACCCGGGTGATGAACTTATCATAACATATTAACCTTCGCACTTCTTCTTCTTCCGCAAGTCCAGATACCTTATTTCAATCAATAATTTCAAAGAACTATTCCTATTTTTATCGGGCGCAAAGTTCTAATAAACAATATATGGCCGAACGATCAACCTGGTTTGTTGATGTTATTTTACCCCTTTCGCTTCCCAACTTATATACATACAGGGTTCCGTATGAGTTAAATGATGCGGTTAAATCCGGACAACGCGTGGTTGTACAATTCGGGAAAAGCAAGTTGTATACGGCACTTGTGCGTACCATTCATTCTGTCCCACCCAAACAATACGAGGCTAAATACCTTCACTCTATACTTGATGACAAGCCAATAGTTAACGAACGGCAGATGCAGCTATGGGATTGGATGGCATCCTACTATATGTGTAACATAGGTGAGGTAATGAATGCGGCCTTACCGTCAGGTTTTAAGCTTTCGAGTGAGACTAAAATTATTCTTGATCCGGGATATGAGTCCGCAGAAGATGGTTCGCAAAAAATAAATTACAAAGATCTTTCAGACAAGGAATACCTGATCGTTGAGGCTTTGGAGCTGAGGAATATAATTACACTGAATGAGGCCGCTGAAATACTTGAACAAAAAACAGTTTATCCCGTTATAAAATCACTGCTCGAAAAAAGGGTCGTTATCGTGCAGGAAGAGTTGAAGGAGCGCTATAAGCCCCGTGTTCAGGCCTTTGTAAGGCTGAACGATTCTATGAAAAATGAAGGCAAGCTGAAGGAAGTATTGGATAAGCTGGAGAAGAAGGCGGGAAAGCAAATGGATGCGATGCTCGCGTATATTAAATTAAGCGGACTTTATGAAAAGGGTCAATCAACAGCATGGGTAAAAAAAACGGATCTGCTTAAAGTTGTTGAAGGGGCGGAGTCAGCAATAAAGGCGTTGGCAAAAAAAAATATTTTTGACATGGAAGAGTTTGAGGTAGGACGCCTTGTCGGAAATAAATCAAATGGTAGTAAGCAAAAAAGTCTCAACAACGAACAACAAGAGGGATTGTTGAAAATAAATAAACACTTTGAAACCAAAGATGTTGTATTGCTGCATGGTGTTACATCGAGCGGTAAAACGGAGATATATATTAAACTCATTGAAGAAATACTAAGGCAAGGCAAACAGGTTTTATACCTCTTGCCGGAAATTGCTTTAACTACGCAGATCATTAATCGCTTGCAAAATGTTTTTGATGATAAAGTGGGAGTTTACCATTCTAAGTTCAATGAGAACGAAAGGGTAGAGATCTGGAATAAGGTTTTAGGAGGGAAGAAGAAGTCAGAAGACGGAAGTCGGGAGACGGAAGTTGGAAGCAGGAAGTTTGAAGAAGAAAGTGAAGAGAGCCCCTCGTCCCTCGCCCCTCGTCCCTTGTCCCTTATATTAGGAGCGAGGTCTTCATTGTTTCTTCCGTTCAATAATCTGGGTTTGATAATTGTTGATGAAGAACACGATACTTCGTATAAACAATTCGACCCTGCACCCCGTTACAATGCCCGCGACAGTGCTATTTTTCTGGCACAGGTGCATAAAGCCAAAGTGCTGCTTGGTTCAGCAACACCTTCACTGGAAAGTTACTATAACGCGCAAACTGGTAAATATGGTTTAGTTGAATTGTTGCAGCGTCATGGCGGGGTGCAAATGCCGGAAATACAACTTGTAGATATTAAAGAGGCCACAAGGAAGAAAATGATGAAGTCGCATTTTTCACCACAGCTTTTGGAGGCGGTTGAATTGGCTTTGAAAAACAAAGAGCAGGTGATTCTGTTTCAGAATCGCAGGGGATTTTCGCCGGTCATTGAGTGCGATGCCTGTGCATGGACACCTCAGTGTAAGAATTGCGATGTTTCATTAACCTATCATAAAACAGGCAACCAGTTGCGTTGCCATTATTGTGGTTACAATATAAGTGTGCCTGCAAAATGCGAAGCTTGCGGCGATACTAATTTAAAGACCAAGGGTTTTGGTACTGAAAAAATTGAAGAGGAGCTTGGTATCTATTTTCCTGCGGCACGTGTATCACGAATGGATCTGGATACTACGCGAACAAAATATGCACACCGGCAGCTTATTTCCGATTTCGAAGACAGGAATATTGACATCCTGGTGGGTACACAAATGGTCACGAAAGGACTCGATTTTGATAATGTTGCCCTGGTTGGCATATTGAATGCCGACAGCATGCTCAATTTTCCCGACTTCCGCTCGTTTGAACGTAGTTACCAGTTAATGGCACAGGTATCGGGACGCGCCGGCAGGAAAGACAAACGAGGTAAAGTAATTATTCAAACCTATAATCCCGGGCATGCTATTATAAATGATGTGGTGCATAATAATTATTTGTCGATGTACACTTCGCAATTGCTCGACCGGAAAAATTTTAATTACCCGCCCTTTTACCGGTTAATTGAACTAACACTTAAGTTTAAGGATATGGATGTGCTGAATGAAGGTGCTAAAGTTGTTGCCGCTAAACTCCGCGAACAATTGGGTAAAAGGATATTGGGGCCGGAGTTTCCGTTGGTGGCAAGAGTAAGGAACGAATACCTGAAAGCTATTATGGTAAAAGTGGAACGGGAAACCTCAATTGCTTCTGTGAAAAAAATAATAAATGAAGTGTTTGTTGATTTTAAGAGCCAACCGGCTTTTAAGCAGGTGAAATTGCATGTTGATGTTGATCCGTTATAAACTTTCCAAAATTTGTGTCATCCCGACGAACGAGGGATCTGGCTGTGTGTAAGCAAGCCTGCACACGGCCAGATTCTTCGTCCTGCGAAGAGCAGGACTCTGAATGACACACATTTTGGCATCAATTCGTAATTTCGTTTTTTTTTATTCGTCGAAGAAATTATATAAATGAATACTGAAGAAATAATAAAATCCCTAAAGCTCACAGCAAAGCTGATGGAACTTCACAACGAGAATCCGTTCAAGGTGAAGTCGATAAGTAACGCTGTTTTTAAATTGGATAAAGTGGGCGTTGACCTTGCAAGCGCATCGCTCGATGAGTTAGAGCAGATAGATGGAATCGGGAAAGGAATTGCGCATAAAATACATGAATTGCAGACAACAAATGAGTTAAAGGAGCTCAATCAATTGATGGGCATTACTCCCGTTGGCGTTATTGACATGCTCACGATCAAAGGGCTCGGTCCCAAAAAAGTTGGTCAACTTTGGCATGAACTTAATATTGAATCCACCGGCGAACTACTTTATGCCTGCCATGAGAATCGCCTGGTTGCCTTAAAAGGTTTTGGAGCTAAAACGCAGGAAGCTGTTAAAAAGGCAATAGAATTCAAGCAAGCCAATGCCGGTAAGTTTCATTACGCATCGGTTGAGCAATACGCTATTGAATTGGTTGATCTGTTAAAAAAGAAAAACAAAACCGAATTAGTTTCATTAACAGGAGCGATTCGCAGAAAGTGTGAGGTGCTGGAGCAAATTGATATTGTAGTTGGGTCAGAAAGTAAAATTGAATTACCTGTTGTGAAAGATGCGCCTGCCATTTCTGTTAATTTAATCACATGCAGTCCCGATGATTTTTATTCAACACTTTTTAAAACTACGGCTACGCCTGAGCATGTAAATGGTACAGGCTTTCAATTTGTGTCGAAAGCGGAATCTGAAGAAAAAATATACGATTCATTAGGTTTACAATACATAGAACCCGAATTGCGTGAAGGCAAAGATGAAGTTGAGTTGGCACGAAAAAATAAGATACCCGGATTAATTAAAGTAAATGACCTGAAAGGTATTTTACATAATCACTCAACCTACAGTGATGGGCTGAATACATTGAAAGAGATGGCTGTTTATTGTAAGGAGCTGGGTTATGAATACCTGGGGATATGTGATCACTCGCAAACAGCAGTTTATGCCGGTGGTCTCAAGCCTGAGCGGGTTCGTGAGCAGCATACGGAAATAGAAGCATTGAACAAAGAGCTGGCCCCCTTCAAAATTTTTAAAGGCATCGAGTCTGACATATTAAATGACGGCTCGCTTGATTACAAGGAAGATATTTTAAAGACATTTGATTTTGTGGTTGCATCCATCCACCAGAATTTTAAAATGGATATTGATAAAGCAACTTCACGATTAATAAGAGCGATCGAGAATCCATACACAACTATTCTTGGGCACCCTACAGGCCGCCTGTTGTTGTATCGTGCAGGTTACCCGGTTGATCATAAAAAAATAATTGACGCATGTGCCGCGAATAACGTGGTGATGGAACTGAATTCACATCCCTATCGTTTGGACATTGACTGGCGATGGATAAGGTACTGTCTGGAAAAGGGCGTTAAGATCTCTATTAATCCTGATGCGCATGAAAAGCAGGGTTATCATGATATGTATTACGGTGTTTGTATTGCTCGTAAAGGAATGCTCACAAAAGAAATGTGTTTTAACACATTAACCCGTGAAGAAATAATAAAACACTTCAATACCAAAAATCCTAAATCCTAAATCCTAAATCCCAATTCCTAAATCACTTTGCCAATTCTCAACTCCATAGCATCCTGGTGGATGCGTAAACGAATGCATCAGATCGATCTGTTCATGAAGTACCCGCACGATGTTCAGGAGGAGTGGTTCAGGCGGCTTATTGAGCAGGCAAAGTATACAGAATGGGGGAAGAAGTATGACTATAATACAATAGAAACCTACAGGCAATTCAATGAGCGCATTCCGCTACAGGATTATGATACTATAAAGCCTTTTATAGAAAGAGCACGCAGGGGAGAGCAAAATGTTCTTTGGCCTGGCGAAACCAATTGGTTCGCGAAATCCTCAGGCACTACAAGTGATAAAAGTAAATTCATACCCGTAACCGAAAATTCGCTGGAAGAGAGTCATTATAACGGTGGGCGCGATATGGTAGCGATACATTGCAGTAACCGGCCTGAAACAATGTTGTTCACCGGAAAAAATCTTGCGCTGGCAGGATCTTACCAGGTTGATAAATATGGTCAGCATGAATCTTATCACGGCGATCTTTCGGCCATTGTGATCCGCAACCTGCCCTTGTGGGCCGAATTTTTACGTTCACCTGATCTTTCGATTGCGCTTATTGACGAATGGGAGAAGAAACTTGATAAAATGGCACGGGCCACTATGGACGAGAATGTAACAAGT
>JAEUTS010000314.1 GCA_016787005.1 Bacteroidia bacterium | reverse complement strand
GTCAATAAAATAGGTTAAAATAAAAGGAAGGCAAATTTAACCATTACAAATGGATTTAAAAAGGCAAATCCACACTTTTTGTGCTTGGTTTTTGTGATAAAATCCATATTTTTGCGTGATGCTTGTACTTACTGTCGGCATAAAACACTTACGCAAACAAATACCCCAACGATTATCAAGAAGGAAATTAAAAAGGTAGACAAGAACGTCCTTGAGTTTATGGACTACAATTCAAGCCTGCCGCATTTGGTACTGCCCGAATACGGACGTAATATTCAACGTATGGTTGAATTCGCTATCACTGTAAAGGATCGTGCTGAACGCAATAAGGTAGCACAGGCAATTATCGCAGTTATGGGTCAGTTGAATCCGCATTTACGCGATGTCACTGATTTTAAACATAAGTTGTGGGATCATATTTTTATCATTTCTGATTTTAAGCTGGATGTGGATTCTCCTTATCCAAAACCGACTCGTGAAACATTTATTACTAAACCCGAGCTGATAAAATATCCTTCGGGTAAAATAAAATACAAGCCTTATGGCAAGGTGCTTGAGAATATTATTAAAAAGGCCAAAGAATATAAGGAAGGCGAAGAAAAAACATATCTTATAGAAGTAATTGCCAATCTTTTGAAACGTTCATATCTCACCTGGAACCGCGATTCGGTGAATGACGAAGTTATTTTGAAACACCTGGAGGAATTGTCAGATGGTGAATTGAAGCTTAAAGATGTCTCCAAATTAAGTCATACCAACGATATCCTTGCCCGCAACCGCACCAAAAAATTTGGTGATAATAGCGGTAATGAAGGAAGCAAACACAAAGGCGGCCATCGTCACGACAACAAACATGGCAAGTTTAAACGGAATAATCCGTATAAGGGAGGGCGTTGATTATTTATCAACCTGCGCCAGCCTCGGTTGATAAATAATTGTTAGATCAGGAGTTAATGAACATTACAATTAAAAATTTGCTGTTGATCTTCCTGATCACAGCCGGATCATCAAGAGTATTATGTCAAACGCAGGCCATTTCCCGGCAAGGTAATTATAAGCCTCAATTCACAATTGACGATCCCGGACAGACAAGTGTATTTATAAAAAATTCCGGACAGTTCGATCATCTTCTTCATGCCAAGGAAAAGGCAAGCTATGTTATTAACAGCAGCGACCAGGTTTTATTCAATAATAGTGGATATACATGGATCATTAATAAACGGGCGGAAAATGAAAACGAAGGAATTGTAAAAGGAGTAAAAGGGCAGAAAGCAGAAGATAAAAGAATAGAATCTTATTCGGTTTCTATGAGTTGGGAAGGAGCCAGTCCCAATGCGCAATTAATTGCCGAAGAAGAGACAGAGGGTTATTATACCTATGCGGATGAAACTTTTAGGGATTTAAAAGCTAAAGGATACAAGAAACTTATTTATAAAGACTTGTATCATGGAATTGATGTTGAATATATTATTCCAAATGCTTCAACTAAAATTGCCCTGAGTGAGACAGAGGAACACGGCATGAGGGGTGGAATAAAATATAGTCTTATCCTAAAACCCGGAGCTGATGTAAGGAAAGTAAAAATGAATTACGGTGGTGATGTGGAGAAAATTGAAATAGATGCGCAAGGGAATATTATTATAAAAACACCGGCCGGAAACATGATTGACCATGCTCCGGAAAGTTTTTATTTCAAAAATAAAAAAAAGATTAAAAGTTTTTTTAAACTCACCAATAGGAGCACTGTTGAATTTAGTTTTCCAGACGGGTACAACAACACAACAGTTTTGGTAATTGACCCCTGGACTATTGCCCCTAACTTATTTACAGGGAAAGGTCCCTATGATGTAGATTATGATAAATACGGAAATGTATACATCGATTTTATGGTTGGCTCTACCCCTCAGAAAATCAGTAAATATTCACCTGCCGGAGTGTTTTTATGGACCATCAATCTCAGTGGTGCTTTTTTCTGGTATTCTGATTTTTGTGTAATTCCTTCAGGAAGTGTATTTGTTGCGACAGGTATAGGTTCGAGTTTATGTAAAATCAGCAGTACGGGCATATTAATAAGTACCGTTACCTGGCCGGGCGGTTTTGTTGCAGGAAATCTGAATAATGAAGGATGGGTTGTTGCGTATAATAAATGCTTGAATACACTTCTGGTTGGCGGGGGTGGTACCGCCGGGCCAATATCCCTCAGGATGGGTGTTGACACGGCATTGGCAGGTGTTTTTACCGGAACAAATTTAAACGGATATCCGAATACCGGGAATGATATGGCAAGAATGTTAATAGATGATAATGGTGACATATATACTTTTTTTAACGTGCCTTTTGTTGCTTCAGCGCCTAATAATACCATTTACAGATCCGCACCTCCATATAGCACTTTCATTTATGCACAGACAAGAACAGTTGGCTCTTTTATGGAAGCCCAAAACATAGCACGACCAAGCAACCGTTTAAATGTTATGGATGTAAATAGCAGTTATTTGTATTTTTTTGACGGAAAAAATCTGGAAGCAAGAAGTAAAGCCACAGGCGCACTTATTTCCGGCGTTGTTGTTTCTGCCACTTATATTGGTGGTTCGACTAATAATGTAGCGACATCCTATGTTAATGAAGGTATCGCGGTTGATGAATGCAATAATGTTTACGTAGGTGGGAAAAGCCTGGTACACGTATTTAATTTTAATGGGACTACATTTTCAACTTTGCCAACTATGGCAGTACCGGGTAATGTTTACGACATTATGTATGACAGGTCAAAGCAATTGATTTATGTTGCAGGAAATGGTTTTTTAAGTTCACTCGCGGCGTTGTCGTGTAATCCAAATCCGCTGGTGATTACTCCAACAGGCGCCGGCTCATGCTCCGGTAATGGAAGTGCATCTGTAACTGTAAGCGGTGGCACCACACCATACACCTATACCTGGAGTAACGGTGGAACGACAAACGGCATTACAGCTCCGCCCGGAACATATACCGTAACCGTTACCGATCGGTCGTGCCGAAACCCTCAAACTGATACAGCTATGGTAACTATAGCGCCGTCTGTTATGGTCGGGATGTTTACAAAGGGAACTGCCAACTGTATTGGGTGCGGTTGTAAGGAATGGATAATGATAACCGCCGCAGGAGGTACAAGCCCATATTCTTATACTTGGTCTGATGGATATGTAAACAGGTATAAAAATTTTCTATGCCCGGGTAATTACCTAATCAATGTTAAAGACAAAAATGGGTGTAGCATAAATATTACTGTTACCACGCCTTGATTGGCAAACAATCTGCTCTTAGCAGTTTCTCCTTCAATTATCAAACATCACTTGTTAATAGTTAGTTCAATTTTATTGCAAAACTAACCCTGCAATATGTCATTTTTGTATAGCTAACAACCAACAACTATTAACTTTTCCCACATGGCCTCATTCGAAATAACAGGTGGTCGCGAGCTTAAAGGTGAGCTGGTGCCTCAGGGTGCAAAAAACGAAGCATTGCAAATACTTTGCGCTGTTCTGTTAACGCCCGAAAAAGTTACGATCAGTAATATTCCGGATATTGTTGATGTAAATAAGCTTATCGACTTACTACGCTCTTTAAACGTAAAGGTTGAAAAGACAGGGCATGAAGAATATACTTTCCAGGCCGATGATGTAAATACCGGTTTCTTTGAATCGCCTGATTTTAAAAAGCAGGGTTCGGCTTTGCGCGGATCAATAATGATCGTGGGTCCGTTGCTCACCCGCTTTGGTAAAGGTTTTATTCCAAAACCCGGAGGTGATAAAATAGGCCGAAGACGTTTAGACACACACTTTATAGGCTTTCAAAATCTGGGAGCGAAATTTACTTATGATACGGGAACGGAATTTTATAAAGTAGAAGCCAAACGGTTGAAAGGAGCCTATATGCTGCTGGACGAAGCTTCTGTAACGGGAACGGCCAATATTGTAATGGCCGCAACAATGGCCGAAGGCACAACAACTATTTTCAACGCGGCCTGCGAACCATATCTGCAGCAGCTTTGCAGGATGTTGAACAGTATGGGTGCTAAAATATCAGGGGTGGGTTCAAACTTGTTAACCATTGAAGGTGTCGATAAGCTAACAGGTTGTAAGCATCGTATGCTGCCCGATATGATTGAAGTAGGAAGTTTTATTGGACTTGCGGCCATGACACAAAGTGAGATCACTATTAAAGGTGTAGGCTACGATCACCTCGGTATTATTCCCGGTGTTTTTCAACGCCTTGGGATAAAACTGGAGCGCAGGGGTGATGATATTTTTATTCCCCGACAAGAGAGTTATGAAATAGACACTTTCATTGACGGCTCAATTTTAACTGTTGCTGACGCAATTTGGCCGGGTTTTACACCCGACCTGTTAAGTATAGTATTGGTTACAGCCACCCAGGCAAAGGGAACGGTACTTATCCATCAAAAAATGTTTGAAAGCCGCCTGTTTTTTGTGGATAAACTTATCGACATGGGTGCCCAGATCATTTTATGCGACCCGCATAGGGCAACTGTTATTGGCCTTAACCGGCATCATAAATTACGCGGAATATCAATGACTTCGCCCGATATAAGGGCAGGGGTATCGCTGTTAATTGCTGCTCTTTCGGCCGAAGGGAAGAGTACTATTCATAATATTGAGCAAATTGACCGTGGTTATCAGCATATTGATACCCGTTTGAAGAAACTTGGCGCGGAAATTGTAAGAAAATGAGTAGATTTATAGTTGAATTTAAAAAGCAATAAAAATGAAGCGTACAAACATAATCTTATCTATTGCCGCTGTCGCAGTATTAACTTTCGGTTTTATATATAAAACCGATGTTAAACAATCGGGTAATGCCATAGGACTCGAAAAAGGCAACTCCGCTCCTGAATTGAAATACATGAGTCCTGAGGGGAAGGAAATAGCACTTTCATCTTTAAAAGGTAAAGTTGTTCTCATCGATTTTTGGGCGTCTTGGTGCGGTCCTTGCCGAATGGAAAATCCAAATGTGGTAGCTGCTTACAATAAATATAAAGACAAAAAGTTCAAAGACGGAAAGGGGTTTGCGATCTATAGTGTTTCCCTCGATCAGAACAAAGATGCGTGGGTCAGGGCTATTCAAAAAGATCAGCTCTCGTGGCCGGAACACGTTAGTGACCTGAAGGGCTGGTATTCCGAAGCAGCTCAAAAGTATGGTGTAAACTCTATCCCGACTAATTTTTTGCTTGATGGACGAGGTGTTATTGTTGGTAAAGCGCTTCGTGGGCCTGCTTTAGAAGAGGCACTTGATAAATTGCTGGCCCAATAAATCTACTCCTTGTAATATATTGAAAAAGACAGGTTTATGCCTGTCTTTTTTATTGTAATTATGACAAATTGGCTTATTATATTTGCTGGCAGGTTATTTGAAGAATGGCGATAACGCTTGAAAATGCGGAAGTATTTTTAATGCAAAATGAATATGGAAGAAAACGATAAAAATATGGATCAGTCAGAGGAAACCACCGAGCAAAAGCAGGAAGAAAGCTTACCTGAAGTGCCAAAGGATAAGGCAGCCGAGCTGGAAGAAAAAATAGCTGAGTTAAACGACAAGTATTTGCGTTTATATTCAGAGTATGATAATTACCGTAAGCGTACGGCTAAGGAAAAGATTGAATATATGATGGCTGCCGGTGAAGATGTTTTTAAACTGTTACTTCCTGTGTTAGATGATTTTGAAAGAGCCATTAAAGTAAATGAAGGTATTACAGATATTACTCCCGTGAAGGAAGGGTTTGCTCTTATCTATAATAAGTTTAAGAATAATTTAACACAGAAGGGCTTGAGTTCAATGGAACCGATGGGCCAGTTATTTAATGCAGATCTGCACGAGGCTATTACAAATATCCCTGCTCCAAGCGATGACCTGAAAGGCAAGGTGGTTGATGTGGTTGAGAAGGGATATTCTTTAAATGGAAAAGTAATACGGTTTGCTAAAGTTATTGTTGGTAATTAATTCAGGAACTAAATAAAATTTGATTGAATGTCAAAAAGAGATTTTTACGAAATATTAGGAGTGTCGCGTAATGCCAGTGCCGATGAAATAAAGAAGGCATATCGTAAAATGGCGATCAAATACCACCCCGATAAAAATCAGGGTGATAAAACGGCCGAAGAAAAATTTAAGGAAGCGGCCGAGGCATACGAAGTATTGAGCAATTCGGAGAAAAAGCAGCGTTACGACCAATTCGGACATGCAGGAATGGGTGGCGGTAATGGAGGCTTTAGTGGAGGTGGATTTAGTATGGAAGATATTTTCAGTCAGTTTGGAGATATTTTTGGCGGAGGCGGCGGAGGTTTTAGTGGTTTCGGTGGTGGTGGTGGACGCAGAGTTAACAGGGGTTCTAACCTCAGAGTGAAAGTTAAGCTCAATCTTGAAGAGATCACAAATGGTGTCGAAAAGAAAATAAAAGTCAATAAATATGTTTCCTGCACTTCCTGTCATGGAACAGGTGCCCACAAAGGTTCAGGCCATACAAAATGCTCAACCTGCAGGGGAAGCGGCCATGTAACACGCGTCACAAATACCATACTTGGGCAAATGCAAACCAGCAGCACTTGTCCTACATGCGGAGGTGAAGGCCAGACTATTACAGATAAGTGCAAAGTTTGTTTTGGTGATGGAATCGTTAAGGCTGAAGATGTTATAACAATACAAATTCCGGCAGGGGTTGGTGATGGTATGCAGCTATCGGTTAGTGGTAAAGGAAATGCCGGTCCGCGGAGCGGGATAGCAGGTGATCTTATCGTTGTAATTGAAGAGATCGAACATGAGCAGCTAAAGCGTGATGGTGTGAATTTATTTTATGATCATTATGTAAGCTTTATTGATGCTGCAATCGGAACAAGTATTGAAGTGCCTACTATTGAAGGCAAGGCGAAAGTTAAAATTGAGCCCGGTACACAGAGCGGAAAAGTTTTACGCCTGAAAGGCAAGGGTATTCCTGATATAAACGGATACGGACGGGGCGATTTGTTAATCAACATTAATGTATGGACACCTCAGAAGCTTTCTAAGGAAGAACACCGTACCCTTGAACAATTGAGGGAGTCTGAAAATTTTAAACCGCATCCAACAGGTAACGAAAAGGGTTTTTTTGAGAGAATGAAACAGTACTTTGAGTAGGAGTTGTTAAGTTAATGGGTTATTAAGTTATTGAGGGGTCCTATTCTGAATAACTTAATAACCCAATAACTTTTGTGCCGAACATAAAATTTATGGAGATATTCTCAGCCAAAAATATTGTCAAACGTTACGCAAGTCATACCGCGCTTGATGATGTAAGTATTTCAATCAGCAAACAAAATGTGTTCGGGTTGCTTGGGCCAAATGGGGCGGGTAAAACTTCGTTGATCCGTATCATGAACCAGATCACCGGTCCTGATAGCGGCGAGTTGTTTTTTGAAGGTGAGAAATTAAATCAAAATCATATTTCTCAGATCGGTTATTTGCCCGAAGAGCGCGGCTTGTACAAAAAGATGGAAGTAGGGGAGCAGGCTTTGTATCTCGCACAGCTTAAAGGAATGAAGCGTGCGGAGGCCATGATGAAATTAAAGGAGTGGTTTGAAAAATTCGAGATAACGGCCTGGTGGAAAAAGAAAGTGGAAGAGCTTTCGAAAGGTATGCAGCAAAAGGTTCAATTCATAGTTACTGTATTGCATGAGCCTAAGTTGTTGATACTCGATGAACCTTTCAGCGGTTTCGATCCCATTAATGCCAACATCATTAAAAATGAAATATTGCGTTTGAAAGTGAACGGCTCTACCATATTACTTTCTACACATAATATGGAGTCGGTGGAAGAATTGTGCGATGAGATAGCGTTGATAAACAAATCGAAGAAAATACTGGACGGTTCTGTGAAGGATATCCGAAAAACCTATCGCAGCAATACGTATGAGATTGAGTTTAAAGGCAATATGCTTGGCTTTACAACAGCTATGTGGGCCGGGGCAAAACTTTTAGATCAGCGGCAGGATGGTGAAATAAATAGGGTAAAGGTGCAATTGCTCGGCAGTAACACCCCCAATGATTTGTTGCAGTCTGTAATGCGGGTGTCGGAAATACAGGGATTACATGAAATAATTCCGACAATGAATGATATTTTTATTGCAAAAGTAGGGGAAGGAAATAGTGTTGAAGCACAAACCTCATTGACTGAATAGATACAGATGAACAAGATATTTCTCATAATTCAGCGTGAGTATCTGACACGTGTAAAGAAGAAGTCATTTATTATAATGACCATTTTGGGGCCATTGTTAATGTCAACCCTTCTTATTGTGCCAGTATGGTTGGCTATGCGTGACCATGAAGAACCCCAGAAGATCGAAGTTGTAGACGATAGTTTTTTGTTTCGTGACAGCATTCCTCAGAGTAAAAATGTAAAATTTATTTATTCCGAAATTACAATAGATAAAGCCCAGGAAGATTTTTATCAGACTGACTTTACCGGGATATTGCACATACCTTCAAATGTAATTACAGGCGGAGGTGCTGTAAAGTTTTATTATAAAGAGCAGCCGGGAATGGCTGTTGAAGAGTATATTAAGTCGAATATTGAGGAGATGATATATAATTTTAAACTTCAGAAGAGCAATGTGGATCTGAAAACGATAAGGAATGCCCATACTTCGATCAATTTGATTACCGAAAAAATTACAGAGACTGGTTCTACAGAACGTACCAGCACAGGGGTGCAAATGACTATGGGGTTTATTTTAGGCTTACTTATATATATGTTTATCTTTTTGTATGGCGCACAGGTTATGCGTGGAGTTATTGAGGAAAAAACAAGCCGGATTGTTGAAGTTATTATTTCCTCTGTGCGTCCTTTTCAATTGATGATGGGGAAAATAATTGGTGTAGCATTGGTAGGTTTGACTCAATTCTTGTTGTGGCTGGTTTTAACATTTTCTATTTATACCGCTGTTCAACCTGTTTTATTTAGCGGGGTAAATAAGGAGAAATTGCAAAAGGAAATGGTTAAGGAAGAAGTCTTTAAGCAGGGAGCTAATTTGCAGGCTCTAAAAATGGATAAACCGGGTTTATACGATAATAAAACATACGAAGCATTCGATGCATTTAAATCGATTGATTTTGTTTCAATTATATTATGTTTTTTGTTTTATTTTCTTGTCGGGTACCTGATGTATAGCGCTTTATTTGCTGCCATTGGAGCAGCGGTTGACGCGGAGACAGACACACAGCAATTCATGCTGCCTATAACAATCCCCTTAGTGCTTTCATTTGTGATGGCGCAAACAATTATGCAGGAACCAAGCAGTTCGCTGGCATTTTGGTTTTCGATAATACCATTAACATCACCGGTAATAATGATGGTTCGTTTACCGTTTGGGGTTCCGATATGGGAACTGGCATTGTCAATGTCAATGCTTGTTCTTGGTTTTATTTTTACGACCTGGTTGGCCGCGCGTATTTATCGTACAGGTATTTTAATGTATGGTAAAAAGGTATCGTATAAGGAGTTGTGGAAGTGGCTTTTTTATAAGGGTTAAATGTGAGTTGTTAAATTGATGAATTTTTGATTTTCCCCTTTGGAATAGAATTACGTATATTTAAATTCAGCAATTTGGCCACTAATTACTCCGCAACTTATGCTTGTCGCAATAATAGATCTGGGTACCAATACATTTAACCTTCTTATTGCCCAGTTACTTCCGCCTAAAGCATACC
The DNA here is from genome assembly GCA_016787005.1 of Bacteroidia bacterium. Taxonomy (GTDB): domain Bacteria; phylum Bacteroidota; class Bacteroidia; order JABDFU01; family JABDFU01; genus JABDFU01. The sequence goes on along the minus strand of JAEUTS010000314.1, from coordinate 22,034 downwards.
ATATCAAGTATAGTACTAAATTGCCTGTTAAGCTTGGTAAGGGAGGTATCAACAAAAATCAGTTGATGCCGGAGGCAATTGAACGTGGAATAGCTGCATTGGAAGAGTACAAAACGATAATTGAACAATATAAGGTAGATAAGGTTTATGCTTTCGGGACATCTGCAATTCGTGAGGCAACGAATAGCCAGGTATTCCTGAAAAGAGCCGCCGATATTGGGATCAAGATCAAAGTAATATCAGGAGTTGAAGAGGCAGAGTATATTTATAAGGGAGTTCAGCTTGGATTGGATATTGGAAGTAAACCTGTTCTGATCATTGACATTGGCGGTGGAAGTACTGAGTTTATCATCGCCGATAATAAAAAGATCTTCTGGAAACATAGCTTTTTACTTGGCGTTTCGCGCTTGCTGGAAATGTTTAACCCTTCAGATCCTGTTCTTCCTGCCGAGATCAATAAGATCGAAAACTATTTAAAAGATGAGTTAAAGCCATTGTATTCTGCGGTCAAACAATTTCCGGTTAATGAGTTGATTGGATCCTCGGGCTCATTTGATTCGTTCGCTGAAATAATAGCGCATAGGTTTCATACTCCGGATGTTTTAAATAATAAAACCGAGTATAATTTTGATATGGAGGAGGTTAGCGTCATTTTCAACGAGCTGATCGCATCAAGTAATGAGCAACGTTTGAATATGAAGGGCCTTGTGCAGATGCGCGTTAATATGATAGTGCTTGCCGCTTTGTTGGTGCGTTTTGTTTTGAGGGAATTGAATTTAACCGAGATGCGGCTCTCAACGTTCTCATTGAAGGAGGGCGTGATGAGTGAGTTGATGAAGTAAAAAACAGGAACGCAGAAGTAAGAAAAAGTTGACAGAAAGCAGTTGGCAATGTGCAATGATTGTGGTATCGATAAATTTTCGCCAACTGCCCATTGCCTTTTGCAAATTATTTACATATTTATAGGAGAACTATAATTTCAAACAATAAACTATATATTATGGCAAAGATTTTAGTCATTGACGACGAAAAAAGCATCCGCAAAACACTTCGTGAAATTCTGGAGTATGAGAAGTATATTGTTGACGAAGCTGCCGATGGGAATGAGGGATTGGCATTGGTTCAGAAGGAAAAGTATGATGTGGTGCTATGTGATATTAAAATGCCTAAAATGGATGGCATTGAGTTGTTGGATAAAATAATCGCATTAAATAACGAAACACCCGTAGTAATGATATCCGGTCATGGAACAATTGAAACTGCTGTGGAGGCCGTAAAGAAAGGCGCTTTTGATTTTATTGCGAAGCCACTCGACCTGAATCGCTTGTTGGTTACTATCCGTAACGCGATGGATAAATCTACATTAGTTACCGAAACAAAAGCATTAAAAAAGAAAGTAAGTAAGACGTTTGACATGATCGGGGAATCGTCCGCCATTGCTCAGATAAAGGAAATGATCGAAAAAGTGGCGCCGACCGAAGCACGTGTTTTGGTAACAGGAGAGAATGGATCGGGAAAGGAATTGGTTGCCCGTTGGATACATGCTAAAAGTAATCGTTCGAGCGGCCCTATGATAGAAGTAAATTGTGCGGCAATTCCCTCTGAATTAATTGAAAGTGAATTATTCGGTCATGAGAAAGGGGCTTTTACATCAGCGGTTAATCAGCGCAAAGGAAAGTTTGAACAGGCCGAAGGCGGAACATTATTTCTGGATGAGATTGGTGACATGAGTTTGTCGGCTCAGGCTAAGGTTTTAAGGGCGCTGCAAGAGAATAAAATAACAAGAGTAGGAGGGGAAAAGGAGTTGAAAGTGAATGTGCGCATTGTTGCCGCTACCAACAAAGACATTAAAAAGGAAATTGAAAAGGGAAATTTTCGTGAGGATTTGTACCACCGTTTAAGTGTTATCTTAATTCACGTGCCCTCGTTGAATGATCGTAAGGATGACATTCCTTTGCTTGCCGATCATTTTGTTAAACTTATTTGTGAGGATTACGGTATGCCCGTAAAATCATTTTCAAAGGAGGCGATCAAAGAGCTTCAAAAAATAAACTGGACCGGAAATATCCGCGAGTTCAGGAACGTGATCGAACGTTTGATCATACTTTGCGGAAAAACAATTATGGATAAGGATGTTAATGCTTATGCGAGGCCGATTAATGGGTAATGAATATAATAACAATTCCATATAACGAAAACTATAGACTTAACATTGTAGGTGCAATATCTTTGACCCTTACATTCTTATTCATTTCGTTTTTTTCTGTTTATTTTCTTATAGGTTTAATCCTTCCTGTTATAATCCTTGCAAACAGGAAAGGACTGCAAATCGATATTGTTCAAAATCAATACAGAGAGTACCATAAGATATTTAGGAGAACAAAAGGTGATTGGAAATCATTGGAACCATATAAGAAGATTGTTGTGCTTTCCAAAACTGTCAGTAAAACAGCAACAGGTACGCTAATGACTTCTGATATTCGAATAAAAGGATTAATTCATATTGTTTATTTGATAGATGAAAGTCATTTGAAAAAGCTCTACTTAAAATCTTTTGACCATCATGATCAGGCAAATGATTTTGCAAAAAAAATGGCAAAAAACATTGGTTTTCCGATTGTGGAATTTAGCCCTAAGGCGGTTCGGCATCAGACTGGAATTAAGTATTAGATCGGGAAGGCATAATTTTCAATAAATGCTATTCTGTGGTATTCAGGAAACTTCCCGATTCAGTAATATCACATTTTCATAAGCATGTATAACAAGTCCGAAGGACTTGAACCAAAATAACCCCCGATGAAATCGGGGGTTATTTTGTAGCATGTCTCTTACAACCCTGAAGGGGTTGAATATTTTGAGGATGGATTCAACCCTTGCAGGGTTGTGCAACCAAGCGTTTATAGTCCTCCGATTGCATCGGAGGTTATTATTATTGAAGCCTTTCAGGCTTCAAGCTTGATTTAAAATTCACAAGAAATAAAATTCTAAAGAGTGGTATTCAGCAAATACCCCGATTCAACCAGTTTTTTAAGGTGAGGAACATAAACAACCTGTTTCAATAATTCAATATGCCCTACATGGTGACAATCGCTTCCCAAAAAACGAATCAGTTGTTTGTCAATGAGCATTTCTGCTATTTTTTTGGTTTGAGGACCGTAATAGCCGGTGAGAGAGTTTATATTTAATTGCAAAAATATTCCTTTGTCACATAATGCTTGAAACACATCTTTATTGTTGAACCAGAATGGGTAACGTTCAGGATGTGCCAAAACAACTTTGTAGCCCGATGTCTGTAGTTTGAAAAGGATGCGATCCAGATTATCCGGTTCATTTACGTACGAAATTTCTACCAAGACATAATTGTTTCCAAAGGTCAGTAGCTTTTCGGCACCTATTTTTTGTTCAAAGTCGTAATCAATATAGTATTCGGCTGCTGCTTCCATTTCAATTGGCATTCCTTCAGCCTTTAACTGGTGTTTTACTTTTTCGAGGCCGCCTAAAATGTTTTCCGGTGTGTTACGGTAGAAATCACCCATTATATGCGGGGTGGTAATTATTTTTTTATAACCCTGGTTATAAAAATGTCGTATCATTTCAACTGAATTCTCAACCGACTTAGAACCATCGTCGATCGCGGGAATAAAGTGTGAGTGAACATCACAGTGCAGTACCGATAAGTCGACCGGCGTACTTAATTTATTTGAACCGAATAATTTCTTAAAAAAGGACACGGTTATTTAGAGATAGGTTGATATCCGAAATATTTACTGAACCAATTAAGAGTGGTTTTTAATCCTTCCTGCATTTTAATTTGCGGCTCGTATCCGATAAGGCGTTTTGCTTTTGAAATATCTGCAAGCGAATTGCGGACATCTCCCACTCTGTCTTCACGATGCATAGCATTTACACTCGTGCCTGATAATTCTTTTAAAATATTAAAAAGTGAGTTTACGGAAATTTTTTCACCAACTGCAATGTTGTATACCTGTCCCAATGCATCTTTATTTGAGGCAAACATTGCTTTGATATTCGCCTGCACTGCATTTTCAACAAAAGTGAAATCACGGCTCTGTTCTCCGTCTCCATTGATGTATGGAGATTGATTTTTTAATAAAGCATCCATGAACAAGGGGATAGCTGCAGCATACTCACCTTTTGGATTTTGTCTCGGTCCGAAAATATTGAAATAGCGAAGCCCAATAATTTCCATATTGTAATTATGTGCAAATACATTGCCATAAAGTTCATTTGTCCGCTTTGAAACAGCGTATGGAGATAAAGCGTTCCCGATATTCTCTTCTGTTTTAGGTGTTTGTTTGCTATCGCCATAAACAGAAGAAGAACTTGCATATACAAAGCGTTTTACTCCCTTATCGCGCGCAGCTACAAGCATATTTAAGAAACCATTAACATTTACTTCATTAGTAGCTAAAGGATTTTTTATAGATCTTGGAACAGAGCCGAGTGCGGCTTGATGAAATATGTAGCTAATACCTTCACAGGCTTTGGCGCAATCACCAAGGTTGCAAATGTCGCCATTGATAAATTTGAAATTTGATGAACTTATATATGGTTTAATATTTTCTTCGAAACCTGTTGAAAGGTTATCAAGCACAACCACTTTTCCGGCATTAAATTTTAAAAGGTATTCAACAATGTTGGAGCCAATAAAACCCGCTCCGCCTGTAACAAGAAAGCTGTTTTTGGAAATATCGGTAGTATGAAATGGAGTATTATACATTTTTATCTTTGCGCGTATTGCTTTTCGTAGTATTGTTTATAGTTACCTGATGTTACATTATTTAACCAGCTTTCATTGGCTAAATACCAATCCACAGTTTTCTCCAGGCCTTCTTCGAATCTCACGGAAGGCACCCATCCTAATTCTTTTTTTATTTTGGAGGCATCAATGGCATAACGCAGATCATGACCGGCGCGGTCGGTTACAAAAGTTATCAGTTTTGCAGAAGTACCTGGAGTGCGGTTTAATTTTTTGTCCATTATGCTGCATAGAAGCTTAATGAGATCAATGTTTTTCCACTCGTTATGTCCGCCGATATTATAGGTTTGTCCGGCTTTCCCTTTATGAAATACGAGGTCAATGGCTTTAGCGTGATCTTCAACAAATAACCAGTCGCGGATATTTTCACCTTTGCCGTAAACGGGTATACTTTTATTGTTTTTAATATTATTCAGGGCCAGGGGTATAAGCTTTTCCGGAAAGTGGAAAGGTCCATAATTATTTGAGCAGTTTGTGATGACAGCAGGAAGTCCGTATGTATCAGCATACGAGCGTACCATGTGATCAGAACTTGCTTTTGATGCGGAATAGGGGCTGTGAGGGTCGTACGAAGTTTTCTCAGTAAATAAACCATGCTCGCCTAATGTGCCATAAACCTCATCAGTAGATATATGATAAAATAAGTTTGCAGAAGAATCAACTGTATCAAGTGCAGGTTTCCATAATTGCCGTGCAGCGTTAAGTAAATTTACGGTACCTATAATGTTAGTTGTAACAAATTCCATTGGGCTCGCAATAGAGCGATCAACATGCGATTCTGCGGCTAAATGGATAACTGCTGAAAATTTATAGGTGTCAAATAGCTGATGAATAAAATCACTGTCAACTATATCGCCTTTGATGAACTTATAATTCGTTTTATGCTCAATATCGCGCAGGTTTTCAAGATTTCCTGCGTAAGTTAATTTGTCAAGATTAACAATGGTGTAATCCGGATATTTGTTTACAAAGAGTCTCACTACGTGAGAGCCAATAAAGCCTGCACCTCCTGTTATGAGAATGCACCTCTCCCCAGCCCTCTCCAAAGGAGAGGGGGAGTTAGCATTTGCATTGCCGTTATTATCCATTTTAAGTAAAATTAAATTCTTTTTCGCCTTAGGCAGAAAGTTAAATGAAGGCTATAAACTCCAATAAGTGATATTTTTGATCTTGTTACGGAATATACCTTTTATGTCAACAACAATGCCATCCCTTGATAAAATTGACTTAAAATATTTTTCATCCAGGTCTTTATATTCCTTATGACTTACAGCAACAACTACTGCGTCGTAATTTTTTCCGGGTTTTGATCTTAATTCAAATCCGTATTCGTGCTTCAATTCGGCTGATGAAGCATGAGGGTCAACAACTTCAACTTTAACTCCATAAGTGTTCAACTCTTTTACAATATCTGCTACTTTGGAGTTGCGGATGTCTGTAACATTTTCTTTGAACGTGGCACCCATAACCAGTACAACGGATTGATTAAGGTTTTTCCCGGCAGCGATAATTTTTTTCACAGTGTTTTTGGCAATATAGTTGCCCATAGAGTCATTTACAAAGCGACCCGAATTAATGATACGAGCGTGATAGCCCAATGATTCCGCTTTGTATGTTAAATAATAGGGGTCAACACCGATACAATGGCCGCCAACAAGTCCCGGGTTAAATCTTAAAAAGTTCCATTTTGTGCCGGCCGCTTCCAATACATCATATGTATTTATACCCATGCGGCTGAAAATGATTGAGAGTTCATTCATAAGGGCGATATTCACGTCGCGTTGTGTATTCTCAATGATCTTGGCTGCTTCAGCAACTTTTATACTCGGCGCTTTGTGTACACCCGGCTCCACAATTATTTTATATACGGCCGAAATGTTTTCAAGTGATTCGGCATCACAACCAGAGACGATCTTTAAGATTTTTGTAATGGTATGTTCCCTGTCGCCGGGATTAATGCGTTCCGGAGAGTAACCTACTTTAAAATCCTTTTTGAACTTAAGTCCGGATTCTTTTTCAAGAACAGGGACACAATCATCTTCCGTGCATCCGGGATATACAGTGGATTCATAAACAACGTAATCTCCTTTTTTCAGCACTTTACCAACAGATGTTGACGCCCCTATAAGCGGGGACAGATCGGGTAAATTATGCTCATTAATTGGTGTGGGAACGGCAATAACAAAAAAGCTGGCCTGTTTCAACACGTCAAGCGAAGTAGTAAATGTAATATCACAATTTTTAAAATCTTCATTTGAGAGTTCACTGCTGGGGTCGATTCCTTTTTTCATAGAATCGATGCGTTCCTGATTAATATCAAAACCAATTACAGGAATTTTTCTTGCGAATGCAAGGGCTATTGGTAATCCAACATATCCGAGTCCGATAACGGCAAGCTTCGCTTTTTTATCTGCTAATTGTTTATGCATAGATACTATGATTTTCTATTGCTTTTTCTAAGCGAATAGATGCGTTCGATGATGTCAACCACACGAAGTCCTTCTTCGGGAGTTGTTGTACTTACTGCCTTTCCGGATAAGGTATCAATTACATTCTGGATAATCAGGTGGTGATTATTGGCAGAGCCTTTGTAACTTCCGTAGTCATTAGGCGGGCTGGTTGGAGGAAGGATTGGCATTTTGTAATTTTTTATGTGACAATACTCCACTTTGTCCATGTACTGTCCGCCAACCTTTATGCTTCCATTACTTCCAATAATTGTGAGACTGCTTTCAAGGTTTGTGTCCCAAACTGCGGTAGAGTAATTGATACCGCCCATGCCGCCATTTACAAAGTTGAAGCTGACAAGGCCACTATCTTCAAACTCGGTGAGTTTAGCATGTGTAAAGTCATTGAATTTGGCCTGTATATCTTTTATGTCTCCAAATAACCAAAACATGACATCAATAAAATGTGAAAATTGTGTGAAAAGCGTTCCGCCGTCAAGATTTTGTTTTCCTTTCCAACTATTCGTTTTATAGTAGCGTTCATCCCGGTTCCAGTAACAGTTCAGCTGGACCATGAAAATATTTCCGATAACGTTGTTGCTTACTACATCTTTTAACCAGGCCGAAGGGGGAGAATAGCGGTTTTGCATTACACAAAAAACCTGCTTTGATACTTCTTTGGCCTTCTGAATAATGGCTTTGCAATCAGCGGTTGAAAGTGCCATTGGTTTTTCACACACAATATGTTTTTTCGCTTCAAGCGCTATGAGCGAATGTTGTGCATGTAAGCCATTTGGGGTACAAATATTTACAATATCGATCTCAGGGTGAGCTGCCAGCATTTCCTGAATAGATAAATAATATTTTTCTTTTATAGAAGAATTTTCTGTCTTGTCATTAGGTAAAATATCGCAAACGGCGATCAACTCGCAATTAGGGTTTCTTCGGATCATTTCGGCATGCCTTCTGCCGATATGACCCTGGCCGATCACCGCAAATCGTATTTTATTGGATCCGCTCATTTTATTTTTTGTACGGTACCGTTTTCTAATTTATATTTTTCTTTGCTTTCAGGACAAACTGCAAATCCATCCTTCCCAAATGTTAGTTTATGTCCAAATTCACTCATCCATCCACTTTGGCGTGCAGGGTTTCCCATGACCAATGCGTAAGGGGGGACATTTTTTGTTACAACTGCACCAGCACCTATAAACGCAAATTCTCCTATATCGTGACCGCAAACAATGGTTGCATTTGCGCCAATAGAAGCACCTTTTCCAACATGTGTTTTTGAATATTGTCCCCGCCTGTTAACAGCGCTGCGCGGATTGGTCACATTTGTAAAGACCATCGAAGGTCCAAGAAACACATCATCGGCACATGTTACCCCCGAATAAATCGACACATTATTCTGAACTTTTACATTTTTACCTAATACAACCTGCCCCGAAACAACCACATTTTGTCCTATATTACAGTTTTCTCCAATTACGCAATCAGCCATTATATGTGAAAAATGCCATATTTTGACCCCTTTGCCAATTTTACAGCCTTCATCAATCACAGCAGTCGGATGAGCGAAATAGTGTTTTTCCATAAGCATTTAAGCCCCACAAAAATAGGAAACTATGGCAAATAAAGACCTTATTCAGGCCTGTAATTTAAGGATAGGGTTATTTATAATTAAATAAGTGATTTAGAATTCAATTCTGAAACCTCCGTAAGGAAATAAACCCAACTGGTACTCGCTTATAACTTCGTGTTTATCGCTACTATATATCTGGCGCAGCACATTCTTGCGATTTAGTACGTTTTCAACATTTATAAATATTGTTTGTGTAACCCGACGCTGGTTAATTTTGAATGAAACCTTTACATCGATCCGCTCATAAGCCTTTAGTTGTTTCGAATAGGCCTGGCTGTCAATATATATAGCTTCATGGCGGGTAATTGAAGCATTCAGGTCGATAGGGGTATACCGGTTCCCGCCTGCAAAAGTTACTTTAGCATCAAAAGCTAAAACTTTGTTGCCCTTGCCAAGCGGAAATTCTATGCCACCCAATGCGTTGTATACATAGCCTCCGCTAAAGGCAGTATTGTGTACAATATTATCGCTGCCTGAATATTTCGATTGGTATAAAGTAAGTGTACTTAAAAAGTAATAATGTTTATTAAAGAACTTTTCAATCGTGAACTCTATTCCGTAATTCTTTCCCGTCCCTTTATTTCCAAGGCTGTCAATAAGCGGCAGGCCATCAAGGCTGTTTCCAACATTTATCATAGAGAAGGAAGTCGGTCGGTATATTTCAACCGGAATATTAAACAGGTTTTGATAATATGTCTCGAATTTGAAACGGGAATCTTTAGTGAAACTATGATCGTATGATAAAACAAAATGCAAACTGCGGCTCAGGTCAATATTTTTATTTGTTTGTACATAAGTTTGCGTTGACGGGATAAATGACCTGTAAAAATAATACATGAGTGGTTGAGTCTGGCTGTGGAGCCCGGCTCCGGCACCCAATACATTTTTTTTATTTATCTGCCAGCGTACACCTAAACGTGGTTCAACTGCCTGCGTGTTGTTTAATAAAAAATTTTGATAGTGAACACCGTTGTTGAATGTAATATTCTCACTTATCCTGTATTGCCAGTGAATAAAGCCTTGTATCAATCCCGCCCGGCCGTCATTATTAAGTCGGGTCTCGTATTGTTTATTGTGGTTGGAATAGAAATAATCATAGTAGTCAAATAGCAGTCCGCTATAGGTCGCACCCATCTTTATGAGATTACCGGCATTTATTTTATCTGTGATGGTATAGTTAATGTGATATTGCCCGTCAGTAGATGTATTGTTATATGTTCTGAATTTAGCTGAATTTTTGGCGAGTGTATCAACAGTTATATTTAATTGGTTCCCGGAAGTTGATAAGGATAGCTTGCCGGATATTTTGCTATTGAAGAAATAAAGGTGATTAATTCCAATTGCTCCCATTGATGATCCGAATACGAGATCTTCGCCTTTTTCTGTAAATGACCAGTCTGTTGAATCTTTTTGACTGTCAAGTAACTTAATTTTGCTTTTTCCGGCCAGTCCCCAAAATGAAAAAATTCCGGCCTTTGTTGTAGGGAAATTGAATTTAAAACATAAGTCCTGGTATTGTGGAATGCCCGAAACACCAAACCGTATACCTAAAGCATTGAAAACCTCAAGTGTTGAATAGCGATAGTTGACAAGAAAAGAACTGCCGTTTTTTTGTGATATAGGTCCCTCAATGCCGCCCTCAAACCCATTAATGCCCATTTGTCCTGTAAACTCAATGCGTTCGTTATTTCCGTTTCGAAGCTTCAGGTCAAATACCGCGGCATTCTTATCTCCGTATTCAGCCGGAAAGGCTCCTGTCAGAAAATCGGAATTTGCCAAAATGTTATTATTAAGCATACTTACAGGACCGCCCGTAGCGCCCTGTGTTGAAAAGTGATTGGGATTCGGTATGTTAACACCTTCCAGTCTCCATAAAACACCTAAAGGAGAATTTCCACGAACTATTATGTTGTTTTGAGCATCATTTCCGGTCGAAACACCGGCATAATTGGCTACCATGCGGCTTGGGTCACCGCGACTGCCGGCGTAACGGTCGGTTTCTTCACTTTGAAAGTTGCGCGCACTTAGTGTTACCAGGTCATTGTTCGCCCTGGTTTTATCCCGTTCATAAACCACTTCCACTTCTTTTGTGGTGATCATCATTTCGCGAAGTTCTATTTGTAAAATAACTTCTTTACCTGTTGATACAATAATGTTGTTTAAAATAGCATCCTCGTATCCGATAAATGAGGCCTTTATTGAACGACGCCCAACAGGAACTCCGCTTATCCTGAATCTTCCTTCTGCATCCACTGCGGCGCCAAGGAAAGTATCAATACCGGTTATAATTACATTCGCTCCTATCAATGGAGCTTTTGAATCAGCATCAATTACTCGGCCCCGGATGGTTTGCGTGAATGTTTGCGCAAAAGCGAAATCGCAGGAGAAAGACAAAAGCAGCGCAATGCTTATTTTTATTTTATGTGATCCTAATGGCATATCTAAAAGATGATAAAGATACTAGAAGCCATCTCAAAAATGAATTTTAAAATAAAAACTGTGCGGTTGGTCACGTTGAGCTTCGTCGAAATGCATCGTTGGCCGGTTTTCTCACAGGTTTCGACAGAGCTCAACCTGGCCTTGAACACAATGATTACTATTTTTGAAATAACTTGTAATGTACAATGTAAAGAGGAAAACGGAATTTCAAAAAGCAGCCATCTTTGCATATATAAGGAGCAATACACATTGAATTTCTCTTTTTCCATTTGTCATAATCCTTATACTTCTTCTGAAAAGTTTGAAGATAGTAAGGTCAGAAGCCTGCCTGCATTCATTTTTCATTATAGATCGGGTGTTTTTTGAAAAAAAATCATGTAGGTTTGTTGTATGTCACATATCCGTGTTTCAGCCGTATCCTATTTAAATTCAAAACCTTTCATATACGGGCTTGAACGATCGGAAATACTAAAGAATATTGAACTAAGCATTGATAGTCCTGCTAAATGTGCAAGAAAGTTGTTGGGTAATGAAGCAGATATCGGACTTGTGCCGGTTGCAATTTTACCCCGGTTAAGCAATTATGAAATTATAAGTGATTATTGTATTGGCGCTATTGGTCCTGTTACCTCTGTTAAACTTTATTCCCAAACTCCCTTAAAAGACATTAAAAGTATATTACTCGACCATCAATCTTATACATCAGTCGCTCTTACACAAATTTTAGCAAAGAGTTTTTGGCACATTGATCCCGAATGGATTCAGGCGGAAGAAGGTTTTGAGCAAAAGATATCAGGTACAGTAGCGGGTGTTGTAATTGGCGACCGGACCTTTGAGCTGAATGATAAATTCGGGCATCAGTATGATTTGTCGGAAGAGTGGCGTTTATTTACCGGTTTACCCTTTGTGTTTGCGTGTTGGGTGACAACTAAAAAACTGCCCGTTGATTTTATTAACAGTTTTAATAATGCTTTAACAAAAGGCATTGAAGCTATAAGTGTACTGTCGGAAGAAATACGTAAAACAGCCAGGTATAAGGTCGATGTATATAAATACCTGAGCCAAAATATAAGTTACAAATTTGACAGAGAAAAGCATAAGGGGTTGGAGCTCTTCTTAAATTATTTATCACAAAAATAGTCGCCCGGATTTGTTAGCAGTATTATTTTTCTAAAATCCAAGCACATGAGAAATTATAAATTCATTGTATTTACCTGTGTAATAGCAATGCTTTGTTCATGTGCTGGAACAAAAAGGCAACCGGTTGATCTCATTATATACAACGGTGTGGTATACACTGTTGATTCAGTCAATACTATTGTGCAGAGTTTTGCCGTTAAAGACGGGAAAATAATTGCCGTGGGTACAAACGATCAAGTTGTCGGAAAGTATGAAGCAAAAGAAAAGGTGGATGCGCTCGGTAAAGCCATCTATCCTGGTTTTTATGATGCACATTGTCATTTTAATGGGTACGGATTCAGTCTAAAAATGGTTGACCTTGTTGGAACGAAGTCGTTTGTCGAGGTGGTACAGCGCATCGTTGATTTTCAGAAGAAGAATAATGCATTATGGATTACCGGCAGGGGATGGGACCAAAATGATTGGGATGTAAAAGAATTTCCAACTAAGGACACACTTGATAAACTTTTTCCGAACACTCCACTAATTGTACGCAGGGTTGACGGACATGGTGCGCTTGCCAACCAGGCGGCTTTGGATAAAGCAGGTGTTACGGTGAATTCAAAGATATCGGGCGGAATTGTTGATGTAAAGAATGGAAAATTGACAGGTATTCTTATTGATAATGCAATTGGTTTGGTTGAAAAAGCGATACCTGAGCCTACAGCAAGACAAAATTTTGAAGCTCTGCTTGCTGCGCAGAACAATTGTTTTGCTGTTGGCCTCACTACAGTTGATGATGCAGGCCTGAGTAAAAATGTTGTAATGCTGATCGATAGTATGCATAAAAGCGGTGACCTGAAGATGCGTATTTATGCGATGCTTACTTCAAGTGATGAGAACCTTGATCATTATTTGCAACATGGTCCCTATAAGTCGGAGCGCCTGAATGTCAGTTCATTTAAGTTTTATGCCGATGGAGCTCTGGGCTCACGTGGAGCCTGTCTTTTACAACCATATAGTGATAAGCCCGATCAGATTGGTTTTTTTTTGAAAGACATTCCTTATTATAAAGAGCAGGCGCAGAAATTATATGATAAAGGATTCCAGATGAATACTCATTGCATAGGCGATTCTGCTAATCGTTTTATACTTAATGTTTATGGAGCGGTGTTGAAAGGCAAAAACGACAGGCGTTGGAGGATCGAGCATGCCCAGGTGATCAATAAAGAAGATTTTCATTTGTTCAAAGAGTATAGCATTGTTCCTTCTGTTCAGGCTACACATTGTACATCAGATATGGACTGGGCTGACGAGCGTCTTGGACCTGAGCGGATAAAGGGTGCCTATGCTTATAAGGAGCTCCTTAAGCAAAATGGATATATAGCCGGAGGAAGCGACTTCCCTGTGGAAGACATTAATCCATTGTTCGGCTTTTATTCAGCTATTACAAGGATGCATCAGGATGGTACACCAAAGGATGGTTTCCAGGTTGAGAACGGACTTTCCCGCGAGGAGGCATTGCGTTCAATGACTATATGGGCGGCTCGTTCGAATTTTGAAGAGCATGAAAGAGGGAGTTTGGAGCCGGGTAAAATGGCCGACTTTGTAGTGCTTGAACAGGATATCATGAAAATTGACTCTTTGAAAGCATATGATGTAAAGGTCATGTGCACTTATGTTAACGGAGAACTGGTCTATCGGAATAAATAATAGATGATTACGTTTCGTAAGTTTGTTTTATAATTTCAAACGTAAAGCAATATTTGCGTTGTCTGCTTTCCAGTTTCCTGAGTTATTTTACTTTTCCCTCCCCTTTTTTAGATATTCACATTGTGAAGTTTATTGATGCTTCATCAGCTAACCACTTATATTATAATTGGCTTCTTCTGAAAATATATGAACACGCTCATACTAAAATGTGACTTAAGTCATAGTGCATTTAAGTAAATAGAGATTACTTTACATAAAATAGTTTTAAAACGATAAGGATATGGAGTCGGCAAAAATACAAGAAGGTCAGTTACAAGGAGTGAAGTTTGTGAATGATACATTAACGATAATTTATAATAGAAGGGCTGTGAGGAAATACAAAGACACAGCAATAGAGCGAACAATTATTGAACAGATTTTGGATGCCGGAAAAATGGCCCCTTCAGCTATAAATAAGCAGCCCTGGAAGTTTTATATACTTACAAATAAGGAAGATATCAGAGTCTTCTCAAAGGAAATCTCAAGGGTGGCAATAAAGGAAGTTGTAAAATCGGGGGTAAAGGAAATTATAAAAACAGCAAAGGAATTTCTGCATTTTTCTCATGGTGTGGATTTTTTAAAGGAGAATGATCCGATCTTTCATGGAGCGCCCGTGGTTATTTTCATTTCCTCACCTATTGATAATGAATGGGCTGCCCTTGATGTAGGTATGTGCGCACAAAACATTATGCTTGCTGCAAAATCGATGGGATTGGATAGTTGTCCTGTAGGGCTGGCTAAATTTGTTGAGCAAACAAAGATTTATTCAAGATTAAATATACCACAATCGGAGCGCGTGAATCTTGCAATTATTGTCGGTCATGGAAATGAAAGTCCGGAGCCTAAGGAAAGGGTTGCGGGTAATGTAACTTTTATATAATTAAACTTTGTATTTCCGTAAATTAATAATCTTACATTTGAATTTACTAATATCTGGCCTCCAAACAATTTTCAGTAACTGTTGAAAATTCAAGAAAGTCATTTAAGCCTAAGTAATGGTTTTTATTCAAATTTTAAAATTTCAACATGTGTTTTTCGGCAAGTGCAAGTTTTGGAATGAGTGTGTTGCTGTTGGGGGCAGGTGTTGCAGCGGTAAAAAAAGCGCAGAATCCATCGCAGATTCCATTTGCAGTCATACCTGTTGTTTTTTCAATCCAGCAATTTATTGAGGGCGCCTTATGGTTGTCATTAACAAATCCCGCTTATTCGGGATGGCATCAAAACGCAACATATATCTTTCTGGTATTCGCACAGGTGGTCTGGCCATTTTGGGTGCCGCTTTCAATGTTACTATTGGAAAACGATAATAAGCGAAAAAAAATTATGATACTTTTATCAGGATTAGGTTGTGCTGTATCTTTATATCTTGCTTTTTGTTTATCAAACTATGCTGTAAATTCGGGTATAAGCGACCATCATATACGGTATGACCTCGACTTCCCTCACTATATGACAGAGTTCAGTGGTGTATTTTATTTCATACCAACTGTTATCCCCTTATTTATATCAAGTATCAAAAAAATGAGCTTCTTAGGGGCTATTATTTTAGCTTCGTTCATGGTAACAAAACTGTTTTTCGGAGAGTATGTCATTTCAATCTGGTGCTTCTTCGCGGCAGCTGCAAGTGTCATAGTGCTGATCATTATGACATCTTTTCAAACATCTCCGGGGAAGCTGAATAAAGTAATTTTATAGGTCATTTCAATTTCTGCCGCCATTTTAAAATGAATTCGACTGTTCATGTTGACCTCGCGGAATATTATTCGAAAGCAATACTTTTATTAAACTCAAGTCCTTGTCGGCATACCCGTTTTAGTACGATGATCATAATCATTATCATATCTGATATTTATCATTTCCATCTCTTTAATACTTAACTATTCTTGCATATAAAAATCATAAAAATGAAAACAAGTATAGCAGTATTCAACTCACATCAGGAAGCAGTTTCTTCCATAATTTTATTGAACGAAAACAGGTTTCCGCTTAAAAAGGTATCGCTTATGGGGAAAGCGGAGATCATTGACGATAAAATTCATGTCCGGTCAAACGAACCGCTTATAGAGACTCCCGTTATCGCGGGAAGTATATTAGGTACAACAATAGGTTTGTTAAGCGGTATTGGCTTGTTTGCTATCCCCGGATTGGGATTTCTTTTTGGTGCGGGCGCGGTTATTGGTGCCATTTGTGGTTTTGACCTTGGCTTGGTTACAGGAGGTTTAGGCACTCTTTTGCTGCAAATGGGTATAAAAAATGAGTATGCTGTTAAGTATGATGAATATGTGAAGGATGGTAAGTTTCTTTTGATGATAAATGGTACCAATGAGGAAATAGAAATGGCGAAAAGGATAATGGGTAAAAGGCATATTGGATACGATGTGCATGATTATAAACAGGTAGCATGAAGTCAAATACAAATGAAAAACAGCGTTCCGGCAAGGTGTCTGAGCAAATTAAAAGATTCAGGGATATAACTTTATCCGATCTTGCAATTGTCGGAGGGAAAAATTCTTCTCTTGGGGAAATGTTCAGCCGGTTAAGTTCCAAAGGAATCAGAGTTCCTGATGGTTTCGCAACAACGAGTTACGCGTATTGGAATTTTTTGGAGAAAAATAATATTAAAGAGAAGCTTTCGGAGTTGATGAACGGGCTTGATAAAAGGAATTTCTCTAACCTGAAAGAAACAGGAGCAAAAGCCAGGCAACTTATCCTTGATGGACGAATGCCTGATGATCTGTTCACATCAATTATTCTTGAATATGAAACTCTGTGTAAAAATGACCTTTCCGGAGAAGTTGCTGTAAGAAGTAGTGCCACTGCTGAAGATCTTCCTACTGCGAGTTTTGCGGGTCAGCATGAATCTTTTTTAAACATAAAAGGAAATAAATCCTTAATTAAAACGATTCAAAAGTGTTTTGCCTCGCTGTTTACGGACAGGGCTATTAAATACAGGGAAGACAATGGCTTCGGCCATATGAATGTTGCACTATCCGTAGGGGTTCAAAAAATGGTTCGTTCAGATAAATCGTGTTCCGGTGTTGGTTTTACTTTGGAGCCGGAAACAGGTTTCAGGAATATTATTCTTATAACCGGAGTCTGGGGCTTAGGAGAAAACATTGTTCAGGGAGCTGTAACACCGGATGAATTTTGGGTATTCAAGCCGACATTGAAATCCGGAAAGAATGCTATTGTTTCGAAAAAACTGGGCGCGAAAGCTAAAACAATGATCTATAGTTCTGAAAATGGACAAACTATTGTAAATGTTGAAACGCCGCTTGAAAAGCGTGAGCGATTCGTTTTGAGTGATGATGAAGTAACAGTGTTGGCAAAATGGGCGCTTATCATTGAAGAACACTATGGAAAGCCCATGGATATTGAATGGGCAAAGGATGGCATCAGCGGAGAACTTTTTATTGTACAAGCAAGGCCGGAAACCGTTCAGAGCAGAAAAGATCCTTTTGTTTTAAAGGAGTATAAGTTGGCAGGTAAGGGTACCGTTTTGGCAACCGGTTTGGCAGTTGGAAATAAAATTGCTTCCGGCAAAGCAAGGATCCTTCAATCTCCCACGGAATCAGATAAATTATTGCCCGGAGAAATTCTGGTGACTGAAATTACGAGTCCTGATTGGGATCCGATATTGAAAAAGGCAGCCGCTATTATTACGAGTAAAGGAGGACGAACAAGCCATGCTTCAATTGTTGCCAGAGAATTAGGTGTTGTTGCAGTGGTGGGTACCGGAGATGCTATTTCAAAGATTAAAGATGGCCAAACCATTACTGTTTCCTGTGCGGAAGGGAAGGCAGGTTATGTATATGATGGATTGCAAAAATGGACTGAAAATGAAATTGATTTCAGGAATATCCCTATGCCAAAAACTGATCCTATGCTGATCCTGGGTGATCCTGATAAGGCGTTCCAGCTTTCATTTTATCCCAACAAAGGAGTAGGCTTAATGAGACTGGAATTTATTATCAGCAATGCTATACGAATACATCCGATGGCTCTTGTGAAATTTAATGAGCTTAAGGATGAAAAGGTTAAAAATGAAATAGAAAACATTACACACCATTATCCGGATAAGGAGAAATATTTTACGGATAAGCTGGCTCAGGCTGTGGCAACAATTGCATGTGCGTTTTATCCGAAAGATGTCATTGTGCGAATGAGTGATTTCAAAACAAATGAATATGCTAACCTTATAGGCGGGCAGGACTTTGAGCCAAAGGAAGAGAACCCAATGATAGGTTTTCGGGGTGCTTCACGGTATTACAACGAAAGGTATAAGGAAGGTTTCCGCCTTGAATGTGAAGCAATGAAAATAGTGCGAAATGAAATGGGCTTAACTAATGTTAAGCTGATGATTCCTTTTTGCCGTACATTGAGTGAGGGGAAAAGTGTAGTGGAGATCATGGCGAATTATGGACTAAAGAGGGGAGAGAACGGATTGGAAATATACGTGATGGCGGAAATACCAAGCAATGTTATACTTGCTGAAGAGTTTGCAAAAATATTCGATGGATTCTCAATTGGTTCTAACGACCTTACCCAACTTACATTTGGTATTGACAGGGATTCATCTATTATAAGTGATCTCTTTGATGAACAGAACGAGGCTTCGAAAAGGATGATAGCGATGGTAATACAAAAGGCAAGGGCTTGCAGTAGAAAAATAGGTTTGTGCGGACAAGCACCAAGTGACCATCCGGAGTTTGCAGAGTTTCTTGTAGCGCAGGGTATTAACAGTATTTCATTTACCGCTGATGCTCTTGTTAGCGGAATTGAGAATATAAATAAAGCTGAAGAGAAATTTAAGAAGAGTAGCGAAGGAAGTAAATTAATAGCAGTGTAATTAACCATGCTGTTACTGTGCCAGCCAGCCACCATCAGCCGTTATTGCATGTTCTGTTATAATGGATCCACCATCCGAGCAAAGCCAGATCACAGCGCTTTCTATTTCTTCAGGTTCTCCTAACCTGCCGATCGGTTCCATATTTTCGAACTGCTTTTCTATTTCCTTGTTCTTACCTGTAAAGCGATCGATCATTGGCGTCCTGATGATCCCGGTGCACACTGCATTTATGCAAATCCCCGGTTTCGCACATTCAAGAGCTGCGGTTTTAGTGATCCCGATAACTCCATGTTTTTATTTATTTATTGTTGAGCGAAGGTATTTATTGCCATATTTATGCAGGTGATTGCACTCAATGAATAAAGTGATTGTTATCATACTTAAATGCAGGGGAAAGGTCGAAATTAGTTTTTTTGGTTAAAAACGCAGAAAGGGATATAAGCCGTTCAGGATGTATCCGATTTTAGAATACTATAGTTGAAGTTATGACGATCGGGGAAAAGAAACAGTTAGGCGGACTTGATGAAGATCAGGCACGATCCCTGTTGCAGTTGAATGGGTATAACGAACTTCCTTCTACTAAGACTAAGTCCTCTTTTTCCATAATTCTGAGTGTGTTAAAGGAACCTATGTTCATTCTTCTTATTTCATGCGGTACACTTTACATTTTATTGGGTGATGTTGGGGAAGGTCTGATGTTGATGGCGTCAGTTGTAATTATTATTACAATTACTTTTTACCAGGAAAAAAAAACAGAACGAGCCTTGGAAGCCTTGCGAGAATTGTCAAGCCCGAGGGCACTTGTCATAAGGAATGGAAAAGAGAAGCGGATTGCAGGACGCGAAGTAGTTGTTGGAGATCTGGTGATTGTACAGGAAGGCGATCGTGTCTGTGCTGATGCCATAATCATGGAGGCGCTCAATTTAAAAATTGATGAATCGCTTTTAACAGGGGAATCTGTTGCGGTACGGAAGTCAGAATGGGACGGGAAAAGTTTATTTACTTTTCCTTCCGGTGAAAATTCCGCATTTGTTTATTCGGGAACTTTAGTTATACAAGGGCATGGAATAGCAAAAGTGATCGCCATAGGCGCCAATACTCAATTCGGGAAGATTGGTAAATCTCTGGAGGAAGTTAAAGAGGAGCCCACTTTACTGCAAAAGGAGACGGGACAGATAGTTAAGACTTTTTCAATTATTGGTTTTGGGGTATGTATTTTACTGATTATTGTTTTTGGGATAACAAGAAATGACTGGCTGCATGGAATTCTTGCCGGGCTCTCACTGGCAATGGCGATGCTTCCTGAGGAGTTTGCTGTGGTACTTACCATATTCATGGCTATGGGCGCATGGAGAATGTCAAAAAAAAATGTACTGACACGTAAAGCTGCTTCCATAGAAACACTTGGTGCTGTTACTGTACTATGTGCTGATAAAACGGGAACACTCACGCAAAATAAAATGACCGTCCGCAAGTTGTTCTCGGGAGGGAAATTTTTGGATGTGAATGAGGAGGCAGGATTTGAATTGCCTGAGGATTTTCATCAATTGGTTGAATACGCAATCCTGGCAAGTCAGCGTAGTCCTTTTGACCCTATGGAACGTGCATTTCTTAATTTGGGAGAAAGGAAACTGGCCGGAACAGAACATATTCATAATGATTGGAAACTGGAAAAGGAATATCCATTGTCGGCTGAACTGTTAGCTATGTCCCATGTATTTAAAGCTCCCGGCGAAGATGAATTTGTCATCGCGGCAAAAGGGTCTCCGGAGGCTATTGCTGATCTGTGCCATTTTACCGCATCGCGATTGGAAGAAATGAAAAGGAATATTGAGACGCTTGCTTCCCAAGGCCTAAGGGTGCTTGGAGTTGCAAGAGCTTTGTTTTCGGGTTCAGCTAAGTTGCCGGCTCAGCAGCATGATTTCAACTTTGAGTTTATAGGATTAGTTGGACTTGAAGATCCATTGAGAGATAGTGTGAAACAGGACCTGGAGTTGTGCTACAAAGCGGGTGTACGGGTTATTATGATCACCGGAGATTATCCGGTTACAGCTCAGAATATTGCACGCAGGATGGGTTTAAAAAATGCCGATGAGGTAATTACGGGGCATGACCTGGGTGAAATGAATGAGTTGGTGCTTCGCGAAAAGATCAGGACTACAAATATTTTTGCCCGCGTTGTACCCGAACAAAAGCTGATGATAGTTGATGCATTGAAAGACAATGGTGAAGTTGTCGCTATGACAGGAGACGGAGTGAATGATGCCCCGGCTCTTAAGGCCGCGCATGTAGGTATATCTATGGGGCAGCGTGGAAGTGATGTGGCACGTGAAGCATCTTCACTTGTCCTACTTGATGATAATTTTTCCTCAATAATTTCAGCTATACGTATGGGTCGGCGGATTTATGATAATATGCAAAAGGCCATGAGTTATATTTTCTCTGTGCATGTGCCTATAGCGGGGTTGACATTAATACCTGTCCTGTTTTTTCATCTTCCTATAATTCTCTTCCCTTTACATATCGCTTTTCTTGAACTCATTATTGATCCTGCCTGCTCACTGATTTTTGAAGGTGAAGAAGAAGAAAAGGATATTATGGATCGCCAGCCCAGGAAGGCCAATCAGCGTGTTTTCGGTCTTTGGCGAATTATATTAAGTTCACTGCAGGGGATATCAGTATTGATTTTTTCTATGGCAGTTTACCTTTTTGCGATGCATCTGCATATGCCGGAAGATGAGATCAGGGCTCTGACGTTTACTACCTTGATTGTTGCCAATATTGGGCTTATACTCGTTAACCGATCACATACAAGGACTATCATTGAAACCTTCAGGGAGAAAAATGCATCTGTAAAATGGGTGATAGGCGGAGCAGTTGGCTTCCTGCTTACTATTTTATTTGTACCTTCTTTACGTAAGTTCTTTCACTTTGATATTCTTCATTTCGATGATCTGTTGATATGCCTTTTAGCCGGGGTATTGAGTATACTATGGCTGGAGG
>JAEUTS010000207.1 GCA_016787005.1 Bacteroidia bacterium | reverse complement strand
TGCGGAGTTTTTGTACGCTGCCCTGATCTTTTTCATCTTATCGGCATCAATTTTCATATTATCGAGGCTGTCAATAAAAATAAAGTTGTAAGATTCCGGCTTTACCTCTTTTAAAATGTCATCGAAGGTTCTCAAATCAGCCACATCAAGAAATTGTGAATCCGCATGGTTGTTTAAGAACTTGTCTGTAAATGTTTTTGAAAAGCCTTCTTCCCCGCTGACGTATATAACCTTACCGAAATTATCAGCAAGGTATTTGGCCAGTTGTATGGCGAATGTGCTTTTACCTTCGCCTGACATCCCATGAATAACGCAATGAAAATTAATGGACGGGAACCCGAAAAGGTTCTGCCATTTGTTTTGGAAGTTGAGTGCCTTAAAATCCATGTCCTTTAAACTCCGGCTGCTGATGATCTTGTCGTTTATATCCGTCAAAGAGACGTCAGAGGCGTCCGTTTGACGTCTGTTAAAGGGTTTTAGGGGGTCATGGTCTGATACCTGGTCAGGCGGAGCCGGTGGTGAAGTGCCTGGCGCAGGGCTTATCAGTTCGTCGAATGTTTTTGGTAAAACGGGTACTTTTTCCTGTACTATGTCAAAAGGGGGCAAGGCATCTACTGTCTGTTTGGCTTTTTGAAGGGCTTTTTCTGTTTCCTTTAAACCGTTTACTTTGCTTTGGATTTGCTTTATTATTTCCTCGGCCTGTTGCCTTTTCTCTTCTTCTCTTGCGTCTTTGGTTATGTCCTTCGCAAACATTCCTGCGGCCAGTCCAAAAATGGCTCCCATCAGGGCACCGCCTGTTTTGTTTTCCGCTACCTTGTTTCCCAAAAGCGCACCGGCTCCTGAAAGACCCCATAGCCAACCGTTCCCGTTATTGAAATTCAGCTCCTTTAGCTTTTTCTCCAAAGCATGAATCTCAGTCAGCGACTGCGTTTGGACTTTTAAAATGCGATGGTATTCCATTTTGGTTCGCCAATGTAACATGTTCGGCTTTTTTACTTCCCGTGTTTGTATAGCTGGTTTTTGCTGATCGGGTATTGCCGGAAGGCCGGGCTTGTCATCTTTGCTTAATACTCCCCTTAGTTCGCTGGCAACGCTTTTTTCTTCTTTTACAGGCGGTTTTTCTTTTTGCTCTTCCCAGTGCCTTGCCTTACAGGTGTTGCTGCAAAATTTGGCATCGTCCCTGCGACCTTGTATTTCTTCGTTGCAGTATTGACATTTTTTAGCTTCCATTTTACTTTTTTTTCTTTTGTACTTTTTTGTTTTTTGATTCAAAACAGACGTCTGTTTCGGGTTTTGACGTCTGTTTTCAGGATGTAAAAAAAGCGGGCAGTTTTTGCCCGCTTTTGGTTTACATGATTCTACTGATTTTCATCATCCTTATCTTCTTCCAATTGTTTCAACAGGTCTTCAAGGATGCTTTCCAATTCATCTACTTCGTCCGCTTCATCCCTGTCATAGCTGACTTCGATTGTAATTTCACCTGCATCGTTTGTTCCTGTTACTTCATTCTCAAGATTGCGGCTTGCCAGTTCTTCGGCAAAGGATACCATCACCTCGGATGGTACTTCAAATTCTATTTTTCTCATTGTGTTAAGTTTTAAGTTAAATGTTAATAGTTGTTTATGCGATTATTTTTTTTTGATCGTTTTTCATGCAGGTATGGCTTAACCGGAGGGGAACGGGGAAATAGTTTTGTATGTAGCTGCAATCGCATTTGCTTTGTTATTTTTTGTTTAACAAATATGTTATGGCTTCGCTTTGGGTTTGCTCTGCTGTTTTTACTTTGCCCTGCCTGATCCAGGCTTCCAGCTCTGATCGGTTGAAGTAGAGCTTATTGCCCTTTTTAAAATGCGGGATGGTTTTTTCCGATGTTTTCTCGTAAAGGGTGGTGATTTTCAGGTGGAGTAATTCCGATGCCTGTTTTATGTCCATTATTTCAACAGCGGGCTGTGTTAACAGGCTGAGGTTTTCGCTTACGATCTCACGTAATGCTTCTTTGAGGAATTTTTTGAACTCCTCTTCATCGAGGTTGGTTAAAAATGATAGCGCCATAATAAATGCTTTGTCTTAGTTAATACTAAAACAAAGGTTTAACTATGGTTTGGATTTTGCCGGGTTCCTGAACCCGACTGCAAGGGGTCATCGACCCTTTGATAGAAAATTAGCTTGCTTTCAAATCCTTTCCTATGGCTATTTTCAGGCGGGTCAACAGGTTATCAATTTCCTTTAGGTTGACTGTGGTTTGATAGAGGTGGTATTTGCTTAAATTTTGTCTTAATGTATGCTGGCTATACCCGGTTAAAATTTCAAAAGCCCGTCCTGCATCTAAATCAGAAAGGTATTCTCCCCTTAAAAATACTTTTTCCTGTTGCAGGTAATACATCAGTAAAACGGTCTGGTATTGACTAAGGCAGGTGATTTTATCATTTGCATCACGCTTTATTCCTTTTCCTTTGGTCTTTCCGGTTGCTCCTTCCAATTGTACTTTACTTTCCGGTTCGCTTTCAAGGTACAACTCATCGAGGTGCTGCTGCAAACCCCTGTAGCAGTATTGTATAAAAATCTCTTTTTCTTTTTCTGTCAGGCTTTGTTCTTCCAGTTTGTTGTATTGTTCAACGGTATATATTTCTTTCTCGGCCAGTACGGTGTCGAAATGAAAGTATTTATGTAATTGGCCGTTTTTGTATGCCTTAAATTTCTTGCCGTACTTTTTCTGTATGCTTTCCAATTTTTCCTTTAACAATTTTATTTTTGCCGGATATGTTTCTTGTCCTTCATGGTAGATACTGAAAGTATTTAGCAGGTATTTAGTCAATTCTATTTGTTCTTCGGTTTCATACTGCTTCATCACCGATTTATAATCGTTGAAAAACTTTTGAGTTAGGCTGGCGGAGATGGAACTGCGTTGCATCATGGTTAATTGGATTTATTATTACCGTGGATACAAAGGTAAATTTTCAGGTATATATTCGCAGGGAAAATGAAAGAAAGTAAAAAATCCCCAGAAAGTTCAGGGACTTTTGAAGGAATAACTTGTTTGGGAGTGTGATCCTGTTATTTTTGTATAACTGCGTTAAAATTAATTTTGGGCAGGGCTTTAACCGCCATTTGCTTGCGTTTATCACGCACCTTTGCGTATATCTGCGTGGAACTGATGTCTTTGTGCCCTAACAGTTTTGATACGGTATAAAGGTCGCCTGCGCTGCTTTCAAGTACATTGGTGGCGAAGGTATGCCTGCCACTATGAAAATGCAGCTTTTGGGGGTCTATCTCCGCCGACCTCGCCCATGTTTTTAATGCCCTTAGAACCCGCTGATACATTTTTTTTGTGCCGTCAATTTCTTTTATTTGCGGAAAGACATAGGGGCTTTTTTCTTCCAACAGGGCTTCTGTTTGCCTTTCTTTTATTATGTCAATGGCATTATCTGAAACTGGCAGGTATTCTATGGCTTCGGTTTTTTCCTGTTCAAAGTAGAGGTAGTATCCTTTTTCTCCCTCCACTTCTTTTATAATGATTTCATCCCAGCGCAAGGGGTTTACATCGCTCCACCTGAGTCCGGTAAAGCAGGAGAAAAAGTAGGCTTGTTTTATTTGTTTGTCAATCTTACATTGGGTATTTGCCAATTGTTGAAGCTGCTCGATGGTAAAAGCGTTTCGGAACACATCCTGCATTTTTAAACGCTGGTTGTGCGGTACGTCATGCCAGGGGTTCCTGTTTATGATCCTTCTTCTGACGGCTTCATTTAATGCCCCGTTCAGTGCTTTTAAATAGCGGAGTGTGGTATTGTTGCTTACATGGATCAACAAATACCTTTCGAGGTCTTTCATCCAAATGGCACTAAGTTTGGAAAACGGTACGGGCTGCTTTCCTGCGAATTTTTGCAAACGCCGTAGAATACCAAAATACAGGCCGTTATTATTTCTTTCTTTTACATAGTCTTCAAAGAACTTTACAAAGCAGGCGAGTTTTTTCTTTTTATCTGTTAACCCATTATCTTCTACAATGAGTTCATGCTCCCGCTTGGCTCTTATTTCCTGTGCGAGCCGTTTTTTTTCTTTGTCCTGATGGTCGGGACGGTTTTTTTGGATATGAATATCCAAAAATTCATACCACCTTGTTTTGTTGTGATAAATATCCAAATAGAAGGATATTTGTCCGCTGCTTAATTGTTTTTCTCTTAATTTTACACTCATGTTCTTTAAGTTTTGTAGGTTAATACTAACCCGTGTACAATGTTCTCTAATCGAAAACACTTTACTTGGGTTCTTGAACTATCGTGTAAGTCTTTGGGTATTTTTGGGTAACAAAGGGGTAACAAAAACAGCGGAAAAAATCTAAATGTGCCTAAGCGGAGATGAACTCAATACCACTGAATAGCCTGTAAAATAAGGAAAGTATAGGTAGGGTTAGTTTAACTTAGAGCGTGAAACTTAAACAGTTTCTATAAATCATGTACTTTGAACTCATTTTGTATAACCTTTTATATTGTATATTCGTAGAACAGAATCTAAAACAAATATTATGCGATTAAAACAGCTATCCTTATCCCTTGTAATTGTTCTTTTAACTGTGTCGTCATTTGCCCAACAACCAAGCAAAATGAACTTCGACCTTGCCCGGAAAGCATATAATCCATCACTGCAAAATGAGGTTATCTCTGTATTGGTTAAGGGGAATATCGATGGATTGAAATCCGTCATGCGCGAATTGGGAGGGAAATTCAACTATTCCGCAGGAGATATTGCCTCGGTAACCCTTTCGGTCAAAAATATCGCGCTGTTGTCGCATTACGATTTTGTTAACCGTATAGAAGCCTATGTTCCGCACGTTACTTTGATGAGTGATAGTATGCGTATGAAAGCAAATGTAGACCAGGTTCATTCCGGACAAGCCCCGCTTCCCCAGGGATATGACGGATCGGGTGTTGTGGTGGGTATAATTGACAGCGGCACAGATTTCAATAATCCAGATTTTAAAGACAGTAATGGCAAAACCAGGATCAAATTTTTATGGGATCACACTAAAGCCAATGCCTCGAACACGCCTCAGCCTTATAACTACGGTCAGGAATGGGATAACACAAAAATTGATCTCGGGCAATGTACACACGATGATGCACCACACAGTGGACATGGGACAGTATCATCAGGTATTGCAGCCGGGAACGGAAGTTCAAGCACTGGAAATAAATATAAAGGTGTAGCTCCGAAAGCCGACCTTATAGTTGTTGCATATAATTTCAATAACCCAAAACCTAATAGCATCGCCGATGCTGTTGATTATATTTACGCTAAGGCGCAGATACTTGGTAAACCATGTGTGATCAATCTTAGCCTGGGTGACTATTACGGTTCGCATGACGGGAAAGACCTTCAGGCACAATTAATGAACAATCTGCTTAAAGGCGCTAATGGTAGGGCAATGACAGCATCATCGGGCAATGCGGGAGGAAAATTCCTTCACTTGGGTTATTCTGCGAGCAGCACCGATACCAATTTTACCTGGTTTAAACGAAACAACTCCTTTCTTGGAGGCCCTATTGATATGGTGCTGTATGGTGAAAAGAATACCTTTAAAAACATAAAATTCAGCGTAGGCGCGGATAAAGTAACTCCCTATTACTCTTTCAGGGGCCAAAAACCTTTCACTGATGTTACTCAATACCCAATCCAGGTACCGCAAAGCAGCAGCCTTATGAATGGAGCAAATAAATTAGGGACGGTTTATACCTATGCTGATTCTGTCAGCGGGGTTTATTCAATGGAGTTTTATATTGAACCCGACTCAACAAGTTACAATTGGCGCTTATCAATTACCGGCTCAGGCAGGTTTGACCTTTGGGCATACGACCCTACAAGACCCGAAAGCACGGAAATGGAATATAAAACACTTCCTTCTGTAAGCACCTTTCCGCCCATTGCCAAATACAAAGTACCTGATACGTTGCAGAATATTTGCAGCAGCTTTCAATGCCTTGATAATGTTGTAACAGTAGGCAATTTTAATAACAGGCGAACCTATATCGGATATAACAGCATATTGCAAATGCCATATCCCGGGATCAAACCGGGATATATGGACATCAGTTCAAGTATAGGTCCTACACGCGATGGCAGAATTAAACCTGACATTGCAGCTCCCGGCGCATTAACAATGACCTCGGGTGTTATGTCGACAATGACAGCCTGGCAAACTACCGCCCCGCAAAACCTGGATGAAACAGGTGTAAATGTACGGGCAGGTGGCACATCCGCTTCGGCTCCTGTAGTTGCAGGGATCGCGGCGCTTTACCTCCAAAAGAATCCAACGGCCTCTGCAACTGCTGTAAAAAATGCTATTCTTGCTTGCCCTACAGTAGACACCATAACTAAAAACCTTCCCAATAGTATCTGGGGCTATGGCAAAGTAAATGCGTTCACAACTCTTGCAGGCTGCACTGTAGGGACTGCAAATAGCATTTCCGGTCATAATGTAGGATTTGATATTTACCCTAACCCGTTTAATGACTATGCAACTATTGCATATGATCTGAGTGCAATCGGAAACTATTCAACTGCTCACATAAGGATAAATGATATTGTTGGTAAACAATTGAATAACATTAATTTAACTGACAAAATATCAACTATTACTTTAAGTAAAGAATTGTTTCAGAATGGCTGCTATTTTTACAGTCTCCTGATTGATGGAAAAATTATACGGTCGGGCAAATTAGTGGTGTTGGAGTAATGGTTAAAACAATTAATATCCTTGGTAGTGTATCAATCATCATTGGCCTGGTAGCAGCTGTTCTATGCGCTGTTCCTTTTGGCATATTCTACGCGATCACCACCGGCTTCGC
>JAEUTS010000146.1 GCA_016787005.1 Bacteroidia bacterium | reverse complement strand
GGTAGTCATGATAATTCCTGAAGTAATACCTACATTGGTAGTTCCGCTGAATTCGGCAATTGCATTAGGTGAACCGGTATAAGTGATATTACTGGCTATTACGCCACTTCCTAAAAGCACATTTTGAACAAGTTGCTGAGGTGTTAAAGTGTTATTTATATTAAGCTGAGCAAATAACTGATGGGTACCAATTATAAACAAAGTAATAACCCTGATATTATAGAATTTTCGGCTGAACATGCTGTTTACCAAAATTACAATAATTTATCAGTAAAATCAATGGATAAGTTTTATGTAAATTGCTGGTTTTCAGATTAAAATGAAATTTTTGGCTGATCTATTTCATGAAAACAAGATGTCCATGGATTAAAATTATTAACGGATATTTCGATAGAATTTATGCAGGTGTGGAGGTATTACACCTTAATTAGAAGTCAAATTTTGAATTTATTCCGGAGTGAAATCTGAAATGGTACGATTTTATAAGCCAGATAATTAACAGATGGACTCCTGCCAATATTTATCAGGTTAATTATAAATCAACTGAAATATCAACGCGATACAGATCTGCTATTCGGCTCGCTTTTTTTCCAATGAAAGGTATCGATAAGTCTGAAAACATCTTTCCTGATAAATTCAACAACCGGAGCCAATGAGTCACTGTTGGGTGGCGCAATAAAGTATAATGCACCGCGTAAAAAATTCTCTGTGCTGTCGGTCAGGTAAAATTGGAGGGATGATGCGGCATTCCCTTCAATATCATAGACCAGTCCGTAAACCTTTAAGGAGTCATGTTTAATAACCATTTCGCTAATCGCAGATGCTTTTAACTGGTGTTTAGCGGCCAGTGAACGTGCGTCTTCCATGTAAGTGCGCAGGTTATTGTCTACCTGTTTATAGCTAATGTGAACACGTCCTTTAAACCTGGGGAAATCAATATTCAGCCAGCACGGTTCGGCATTTTTCGCTTCATCACGATGAATAAAAGCATAAGTGGGTGCCTCAAAAGTGAAGGGACAATCGGAATTAAAGGGCTTATATTTTTTTTCTGGCAGGTCGATACGGAAGTATCCGCGCGGTTTTGGTAAAAGGGTATCTTCATCTGAATCGCAGGAAGTGAACAGAATGCAATACGAAATAATAAGGAAGAAGGCAGAATATCTGAGAATACAGAAAGTGCTATTTATGCTCATCGGTTTTGGGTAAGGTGATCTTTACACGTTTTATTTTCCTGTTATCAGCCGCTTCGATTGTAAACAAAAGGTCATTGAAGCCTACTTTTTCACCTCTTGTCAGAATACGTCCTTCGCGTTCAATTAAAAATCCTGCAAGTGTATCCGATTCGCCTTTGCTTTCTTCAAATTTTTTTCCGTCAATGTCAAGTATCCTATACATGTCTTTAAGGGCTATTCTGCCTTCGAATACATAGTTCTGTGTATCTAACTTCGAGTATACAAGATCATCATCATCAAACTCATCATTTATTTCACCGATAATCTCTTCAATGATATCTTCAAGTGTTACAATTCCGGAGGTTCCGCCGTATTCGTCAACAACAACAGCGAGGTGTATCTTTTTGTGCTGGAATTCGCGCAGCAGGTCATCTATTTTTTTGCTTTCGGGAACAAAGAAGGGCGGGCGCAATAGTGTTTGCCATTCAAAGTCCTGCTTTTCGAGATGAGGTAAAATATCTTTTATATATAAAACACCTGCAACATTATCAAACGACTGCTTATAGACAGGTATCCTGGAATATACAGAATCCTCAATTTTTTTGACCAGTTCAGGAAATGGGGTGGAATAGTCAAATGCTGTAACATCAACCCTCGAACACATGATCTGTTTGACATCGGTAAAGCCGAATTTCACAATGCCCTGTAAAATTTTCTGATCATCCTGCGGTGTTTCCTGTTCTGATGTAAGCTCCAGGGCATGTGATAATTCCTCAACGGATATGTTATGCGTTTTTTTCTTAATTCGCTTATCAATAAATGAAGTGGAAAAAATCAGAAATGAGCTGATAGGATAAAATACCTTTTCAAAAAAAAGTGTTGGCAGAACGAGCAAACGTGTGGCTGATAGCGGATTCTGAATGGCGTAAACTTTTGGGATGATCTCACCTACTATAAGGATCAAAAAAGTCACTACTACAACCTGGATGACAAATCCAAGTGTCCGATTTTCGGAAAAATCAAAAAGTTCGGACATCACAAATGTTGAAAGAATTACGATAGCAATGTTCACGAAATTGAGGCTGATGAGTAACGTTGCCAACAGTCGTTTTGGTCTGTCAATTAGTTCGATAATAAGCGTGTCCGTTTTATGACCTGTCTTTTTCAGTTCTTCAATGTCGCCGGGGTTCAGGGAAAAAAAAGCACTTTCGGCTGCAGAAATTGCAGTGGTAAGGGTCAATAATAGCAACATGCCTAAGAGCGCAAAAATTATGGCCGGCGACAATGGGTGTATAATAATTTCACCTAAGAATAACTGCATTTCAGATTGCATCAATGAATAACGAATAAGATACCTGTCTCGCTAAATACAAACCAACGCATCAACAGGCAGACGAATTTACGAATTATACCAAACCAACCCTGGTTTTCGAAAGCGAAAACCGCCCCTCGGGCATTATCGGTAAGTAGATTTCGTCCTGACTAAAAGCGGGACTTAAAACTTTCCTTATGTCAATACGCGGGTCTTAAAATGGCAGATCATCAGTAGAATCATTACTGCTTGTTGGTGTAGCAGGATTATTTGGTAAAGGTATATTGACACCCGCCTGTGGGTTATTCTCTTTACGGCCCAGCATGACCATATTATCTGCCAATATTTCGGTGGTATATCTCTTATTACCATCTTTGTCCTCCCATGAGCGGGTTCGTAATTTACCTTCAATATAAACCTGCA
This sequence comes from Bacteroidia bacterium, assembly GCA_016787005.1. Classification (GTDB taxonomy): domain Bacteria; phylum Bacteroidota; class Bacteroidia; order JABDFU01; family JABDFU01; genus JABDFU01. Next base: position 8,160 of record JAEUTS010000146.1, on the reverse strand, counting down.
TGCCTTTTTTCAAATGTTTTTCGGCAACTTCGGCAAGGCCTCGCCACATTACTATATTGTGCCATTCAGTTGATTCAACTTTATTTCCATTTTTGTCTTTATAGGTCTCTGATGTTGCTATTGAAAAATTAGCCACTGCAACGCCGCCTTCCAGGTAGCGTATTTCAGGGTCTTTACCCAGGTTCCCCACTAAGATCACTTTGTTTACTCCTGCCATTTCTGATATGAATTATATAGGTTTGTTGATTATGTAAATATAGCTACAAATAGAAGTACACTTGACGAATCGAGTATTTTCTTGTTTGGCATTACGCCGCACTATTTTGTAGATCGGTTAATGTATCACCCGGTGTATTATTCTTTCTTTTTTCTTTAAGAACTTCCGAAAATGAACGACGTTGTATTTTGGAATCAAGCCAAGCCATGAAATCGAAGTTTTTCAAAAGTAGGTCGTTTGGATTTAATCTTATCGCTTCATCCAGGTTTTTCTTTAAATAGCCGAAAGCTTCTGTATTGGTTACTTTTTCATGTCCGTTGGACAGAATAATGTTTTTAAAGCCTTGCAGGAAAATCAGAACTGATTTTGAGAATTCTGGTTTGGATCTGAAGTATCTTTCTGCGGATATAATCAAGGAGGGCATTGTTAAGATGTTTTTTAATTCATAATGAATGACAATATTTAACAATTTGGTTGTTGCGTACACATCTTCTACAATGTTTTCGGAATGTTCATTAATGATCTTGTTGCTCCAGCGAAGAGCGTTTTTAAGATCCTGTGAGCCAAAGTGTATGACCAGGATGTTAAAATTGAGAACTGTTTTATCATAGTTATTTATTTTTGGTTCGTACTTTTTCATTTCCTTAAGCAAATGTGTATTAACATAGTCTTTAGCTTCATCAAAGGCCGCTGTGGAAATAAATAAATGAGTCCGGATAATGCTTAAATAGGAGAATATTTTGAGTTGGTTTTTAAATGACAAAAATTTCCTGTTAACATTTTCGAACTCATGTATTTTATTTAAAATTTCTATCTGCTCGGGTACATCTACCATATGCTCGGCGCCTGCCAGAATGTTAAACAGTGTAACAACATAACTATCCGGATCATTTAGAATGGCTTCAGGGTGTGATTCAAGCAAGCGGAGTAATTTTTTTTTGAGGTCAACAGGATTGCTTTGCGGTTCAAGTATGGTAGCGTGTTTATTGAGGATCCTATAATATATAAAGTCAGACTGAAATGAAGTGTGGGCGGCATTAGTTCCTTTATAAAGATCATCCAGTTCGGAACTTAATTTTTTCATTTCTATTTTCTTTCGTTCACTGTCAAGATGATAGTCGGCAAAAAATGTTCGTTCACTAAGGCTGAGAAATTTGTTGATGCACCCTGATTTGCATAGAAGCAGGTCTTGTTCAGTTTCAAGTGCAGCAAGCTGTTCGGGCGTTTGATCTTTGTACAGTTCGTTTTTGAGCAACTTGCGTTCCCATTCGTTTACTTCCTGTAGCAAAATTATTTTTTCATTATCTGCAGCGATCCGTTTCGCTTTTTGTAAAATTTTTGCTGCCTGATCGGGCAGTCCTCTTTCATATAGTATAGATACTTCGGCAAGCCATGATTTAATCTGAAAATCAAGTGAGCTTTCTTCATAATAACTTCTCAGGCTTTTTAATATCAGCTTGTATAAATATTTTTTGAGGACAGCCAGGTGGCCTATGAATTTTTCTTTCTTGAGTTTCTTTAAAAGCCTTGTTTCGTCATATTCGTCTTGTTTTTCAATGACATTGAAAAGTGTTATGTAGTCATTCTCTCCACCTATCACGTGCCGCGATGAGTACTTTTTAAAATACCCCTTTTCCGATTTATTCATCGATTTTATCAGGGTAAATAACTGTGGTTGTTTCATCGAAAATTTATTTAATTGATTATAAATAATTGATAAACAATTAAATATACAAAAAAATATATAAATCAACTTTTAATAATAACCTTGTTTTTTATTTGTTTGGGCCTCATTTAATTAGTAAATTTCGATTGAGGCATTTCTTAATTCAAGGACGATGAAGAATTTTTACTTCCTTATAATAATTCTGCATATTTCGCATGCCATTTTTGCCGATAGTAATAAGACGGTTGATCCTGAATTAAAAGCCAAAGCAGATAAGTGCATGGCAAAACAGCAGAGTTCGATCGGCTTCCTTGAGAACAAAGGGCAGATGGTAGATATGAATGGGCACCCTGTTCCATTTGTGTTATTCAGATTGGAAACTCCTGATATGGATATTTATGTTACAGAAAAAGGTCTCAGCTATGTGTTTAAAGAAATTAAAATAATTGAAAAAGGAGAAGAGGAGGAGAATGGTATTGCGGCTGGATTGGGTCAAGGGAATAATGATGTGGAGCAGGAAGAAATAGATATGAAATGGCAGCGTGTTGATGCGAACCTTCCGGGTGCGGTAATAGATCGTAGAAATATTATTCCGGGAGAACGATCGGGCACTGAACATTATAATTTTTTCCAACCTAATTGTCCCGATGGCATATATGATGTTAAGAAGTATAAGGATGTTACCATAAGGAATATTTATCCGGGTATTGATTGGGTGTTGAGATCAACTGAGCATGGTATGAAGTATGATTTTATTGTTAACCCCGGGGCATCCGTTTCCCAGATTCAGATTCAATACGACCATATTAAAGACAAGGATATTAAACTGCTTGCCGATGGCAGTGTTCGCGTAAAAGTAGGTATGGGTACTATTTCTGAGGCAGCACCCGTAAGCTTTCAGGAAGGTCATGAACTCAAAACTAAATTTGAACTGAATGGAAGAACAATTTCCTTTTCACTTCCTGATCATAATTCATCCAAGGAGCTTGACATTGATCCCCAAATATATTGGAGTACTTATTTTGGTTCCGGCGGTACCACAGGAGCATTCGGAGTAGTGGTTAGTAAATCCGGGGAAGTATACATCGGCGGATACACACAGGGTGCCGGAGGTTTTCCATTACTGAATCCTGGAGGAGGAGTTTACTTCAATGGAGTATTTAATTCAGGTGTTCCAAACGGTGGATGGGCGCAGGATGGCTGGATAGCAAAGTTTGACGCAAATTATAGTTTTGTTTGGTCTACTTATTATGGAAGTGAAGCAAGTGAAACTATATTGGATATGACAATTAATAATTCCGGCGACTTATTTGTTGTCGGAAGCTCTCCTGGCAGCAGTTTTCCAACACAGGCAAAGCCGGGAGCCTATAATCAGCCAAGTAATTATGCAGCACCGGGAGGCCAACTGTTTTTGGTGCAGTTCAACAGTGCAGGAATAAGGCAATGGGCTACATTTTACGGTGATCCCGGAGGCACATCATCAAGCGCTAATTCAGTGGATACAGATCCTTTAAGTGGAAATATTTTGGTTGGTGGGGCCTTAAGCACCGGCTCACCGCTTTTTAATCCGGGCGGCGGAGCATATTTTCAATCAGTAATTGCCGGAGCAGGGACAAGTGCTCCGGCAATTCTTGAGTTTACTCCAGCAGGTGTACTTAAATGGGCAACCTTTTTTGGAGGATCTACCGAAACTATCGTTGATATCAGATCCACTCCTTCCGGTAATTTATTGGTAACAGGAAGTTCAACTTCGGCTACTCTGCCGGTGACGGTTGGTGCGTTTCAGCCGGTAATAGGCGGTGCTGGTGATGTGTTCGCCGCTGAATTTGGCTTGTCAAGAAATTTATCCTGGTGTTCTTATTTAGGCGGAAGTTCAGGCGAAGCCAGTTATGGGATCTGTCCTGATGACGGAGGAAACATTTTTGTTTTCGGTACCACAAATTCGGCGGACTTCCCTGTCAGGAATCCAGGCGGGGGAGCTTATATAGATAATACACTCGCCGGTGGAAATGATTTTTTTGTCAGCAAAGTTTCCTCTGCTAAAAACCTTGTCTGGTCCACCTACCTGGGCGGGTCAAATTTTGAGGGCGTGAGCAGGTCAATGAAATCAATATTTACGGATAACTGTGACAATCTTTTTATAACCGGAACCACCCGATCGACTGATTATCCGGCCCTGAATCCGGGCTGCGGCGCTTATATGGACAACACGTTGGCGGGAGCGTATGATGCGGTTTTTACGAAGTTTAATAAAAATCATTCTCTCGTATGGTCAACATATTATGGAGGAAACAATCAGGACTGGGGAGGTATTGATGTGGATGAAAAAAAGCGGTTGTTTGCTACAGGAGAAGTAATTCAGGCCCCTGCTCCTTTGGTTAATCCCGGAGGAGGGGCCTATTTCGACAATACGCATACAGGAAATCACGATGCTTTTATTGTACGATTCGATCCTGTTCCTCCTGCATTTACGCAGTCACAGGTAAATGCAACAGGATGTTCCTGTAACGGAACTGCGACAATTAATTTAAGTTGCGGAACTCCCGGCTACAATTATGTTTGGAGTAATGGTAATGTAACGTTGAATAATTCCAATGCAACAAATACGATTACCGGACTCTGTTCGGGAACATATAGAGTTACCGCTTATAGTGGTTGCGACAGCGTGACAACAACTTATACTATAACCGGAGGAAGCGGAAGTTTCACTTTGTCAGCAACTCAGAATAATGCAAATTGTAATAGCCCGGGAACTTCAACTGTTACCCCTTCAGGAGGAGCCGGTCCTTATACATATAGCTGGATGCCCGGGAATCAGTCAGCGCCAACAGCTACAGGATTATCTGCCGGAATTTATACTGTAACCGTGCGCGATAATGCGGGCTGTACCAATTTAACTACTGTGGCTGTAACAAAAACCAACACAGGAGTTGCGGCGGGAGTAAATGTAATTTCAAATGTAAGCTGCAATGGAAAAAACAATGGAAGTGCCAGTGCTGCAATAACCGGAGGTACAGGCCCTTTTACTTACAGCTGGAACCCGTCAGGCCAAACAAGCCAAACGGCTACAGGACTTACAGCTGGAACCTATACAGTATATGTTACAGATGTCAACGGATGTTCCCCTCAAGCTGCAGTAACTATAACACAACCTGCGAATCTTACCATTGGAGTAAACTCAATAACAAATGCCTCCTGTAGTGGTGGAAATAACGGATCAGCTATTGTTAATGTTGCCGGAGGGCAGCCGGGATACACTTATTTATGGAGTAGCGGTCAAAGTATTAATAATCCATCCGGCCTGATCCCGGGCAATTATATAGTTACTGTTACCGATTTGGCCGGGTGTACCGTAACCGCTAATGTACTGATTGATGCGGTAAATAAAGTGGATGCAACAGCAGCTCTTTCATCAATGTGTAAAGGCGATAGTGTTCAGTTGAATTCTTCTATTATCGGTCCATTATGTAAATGCGGGACAAGGTCTTCGGGTTGTTCCGGTGCAACACAAACTGCGCAAGTTGGAACATTAACATCAACTTCTAATACCCCTACACCTTTTAACGGGAGTGTAACGGGTTTAAAACAAATACATATTATCAGTGCCGCCGAATTAATTACCAGCGGTCTTAAGTGTAGTTCTGTCATAACAAAACTTGCATTTAATGTTCAGTCAAAAGCAAGTACGCAGCCTTTCAATAATTTTACAATTAAAATGATGTGTGGGACTGCCACTTATAATGACCCTGCCTTTGTTACGGTATTTAACGCCAAGCCTATTAGTACTACTACGGGATGGAATACATTTACTTTTGATATGCCATATGAATGGGATGGGGTAAGTAATTTAAGTATACAAATATGCTGGTCAAATGCAACCACTTCAGGAGCAGATGTGGTTTACACTTCAGGTACAGTAGGAAGTTATATTGCTAATTCCGGAGCGGGAATAAATTGCTCCACCACGACTGCCGCAAGTTCTGGCGGTGGCAGTGGCATCACAACTTTGTTTACATTTTGTACACCTCCTCCGGCTTATTCATGGGCACCTCCTGTGACTCTAAATAATTCAACTATTGCCAACCCCAGGTCAGGAGCTGCAACAACTACTACTTATACACTTACATTGAGTGGGGTTCATAATTGTATTTTAACGGATACTGTAACCGTGAACGTTAACAACTGTTCCACTTCACCTTCTGTATCAGTAAGCAGTACGTCTGTATGTTCTGCAACATGCACAAATTTATCTGCCATTGGAAGTAACGGAACAGTTCCCTATACCTATTCCTGGAGTACCGGAGCAACTTCTCAAAGTATAAACACATGTCCTGCTTCCACAACAACTTATACGGTTAAAATTACTGATTCGGGAGGTGCAACATCTACCACAGCCGCTACAGTAACTGTGAATCCAACGGTTGGTGTTACTATTACAATTTCAGCTATTGCCTGTAACGGAGGATCTAACGGCAGCGTACTTGCAAATCCGACAAGCGGCACCTCACCTTTTGTTTATAGTTGGAGCAATAACCAGACTACACAAACAATCACAGGATTATCAGCAGGTAATTATACTCTGACAATTACTGACAGTAAAGGTTGTACTTCGACTTCAACGGCCACAATAATTTCACCACCTGCTCTCATCGGACAATTTACCAAGGGTACAGCCAGCTGCGGGGGGTGTGGATGCAAAGAGTGGCTAATGGTGAATGCCGCAGGTGGAACAAGTCCTTACAGTTATTCATGGCCGGATGGATATATAAGCAGGTATAAAAATCAGCTTTGCCCGGGCTCTTATTTGGTAAATATAAAGGACAAGAACGGGTGTAGTATAAACGTAAGTTTAACTACACCGTGACGGGTGTAGTGTGAATGTTAATTTGAGTGCGCCATAAAAAGTACGAATCAATATTTATATATAGCCTATGAGATGTTTTTTCTTCCTTTTTGGAATTTTACTTATTGGTGTAGGTGCTTCTGCAAACTCGAATGGTAAAATTGACTCTGACCAAAAAGCCACAGCAGAAAAGTGCATGGCTAAACAGCAGAGTTCGATTGGCTTCCTTGAGAATAAAGGGCAGATGGTGGATATGAATGGCCGGCCCGTTCCATTTGTGTTATTCAGATTGGAAACCCCCGATATGGATATTTATATTACAGAAAAAGGTCTCAGCTATGTGTTTAAAGAAATTAAAATAATTGAAAAAGGAGAAGAGGAGGAGAAAGGTATTGCGGCTGGATTGGGTCAACGGAATAATGATGTGGAGCAGGAAGAAATAGATATGAAATGGCAGCGTGTTGACGCGAATCTGCAGGGTGCGGTAATAGATCGTGGAAATATTATTACCGGAGAGCGATCGGGCACTGAACATTATAATTTTTTCCAACCCAATTGTCCCGATGGGATATATGACGTTAAGAAGTATAAGGATGTTACCATAAAAAATATTTATCCGGGTATTGACTGGAAGTTGAGGTCAACTGAACATGGTATGAAGTATGATTTTATTATTAACCCCGGGGCGACTGTTTCCCAGATTCAGATTCAATACGACCATATTAAAGAGAAGGATATTAAACTGCTTGCCGATGGCAGTGTTCGCGTAAAAGTCGGTATGGGTACTATCTCTGAGGCAGCACCTGTAAGCTTTCAGGAAGGTCATGAACTCAAAACTAAATTTGAACTGAATGGAAGAACAATTTCCTTTTCACTTCCTGACCATAATTCATCCAAAGAGCTTGATATTGATCCCCAAATATATTGGAATACTTATTTTGGCTCCGGCGGTACCACAGGCGCATTCGGAGTAGTGGTTAGTAAATCTGGGGAAGTATACATCGGCGGGTATGCTCAAAATGCCGCGAGTTTTCCATTACTGAATCCTGGAGGAGGTGTTTACTTTCAGGGTGTATTTAATACTGGTGCTGCAAGCGGAGGCTGGATGCAGGATGGTTGGTTCGCTAAATTTGACGCGAATTATAATTTTATCTGGTCGACTTATTATGCAAGTAATGGAAGTGAGTCTATAATGGATATGGCACTGAATAATTCCGGCGATTTATTCATTGTTGGAACAACTCCGGGCTCCAATTTGCCTGTTCAAGCGAAGCCGGGAGCTTATAATCAGGCGACAAATTACGGAGCAGCGCAAATGTTCCTCGCACAATTCAATAGTGCCGGAGTAAGGCAGTGGGCCACATTCTATGGAGATCCGGGTGGCTCACCTTCAAGTGCTTCCTCCATTGATATTGATCCGACAAATGGCAATAT
>JAEUTS010000134.1 GCA_016787005.1 Bacteroidia bacterium | reverse complement strand
CGTATATAAAGTGGCAGAGCATGTCAAAATGATTAACTATTTGTTTGGGTAAAGTGTATCTTTATGGGAGTTTTAAATATACTAAATATGGCACGTATTTTAACCGGAATACAAAGTACCAATATACCTCATTTAGGGAATATTTTGGGCGCTATCGGGCCGGCAATTGAACTTTCGAATCAACCCAACAACGAATCACTTTTTTTTATCGCAGATCTGCACACGTTGACTTCTGTGAAAAATGCGGAGCAAAACAGGGTTAGCACGCGTTCTGTGGCTGCTACATGGCTTGCTTTTGGTTTTAATACAGATAAAAATATTTTTTACCGGCAAAGCGATGTACCCGAAGTTTGTGAGCTGGCCTGGTACCTGAATTGTTTTACACCATACCCCATGCTGGCGAATGCACATTCGTTTAAAGATAAATCGAATCGCCTGGCAGATGTGAATGCTGGTTTGTTTGTTTATCCTGTTTTAATGGCGGCAGACATTTTGATGTATGATGCCAATTTTGTTCCCGTAGGAAAGGACCAGGTTCAGCACCTCGAAATGACCCGGGATATTGCAAGTGCATTTAATAATAAAATGGGTGAAACGTTTGTAATTCCTGAAGTGCGTATCGATGAGCGTGTAATGATCGTACCGGGTATTGACGGACAGAAAATGAGTAAGTCTTATAATAATTTTATCAATATATTTTTGCCAGATAAGGAATTGTTAAAAGTGGTGAAAAGTATAGTTACTGATGCCACTCCTCTTGAGCAGCCAAAGAATCCGGATACCTGCCATGTGTTTGCCATATATAAACTACTGGCTTCGGAAGCACAGGTTGCGGAAATACGCGGCAATTATCTGAAAGGCGGCTATGGCTATGGCCATGCCAAGCAGGCGCTGTATGACCTGATCATTGAGCGATTTAAAAAGGAACGTGAATTGTACAACCATTATATGAGCCATCCCGCTGAGCTGGATGCCAAGTTGAAGGCAGGTGCGGATAAGGCCCGTGTAATTGCGCGCGGGGTTTTGAAAAGAGTAAGAGAAAAATTGGGATATTAATGAATGATCTCAAACAAATTATTTTATAGCTTGGTCTATTCTGTAAAAAAACAAATCATTTCCTTTTTACTGCTTGTCTGTTGCTCGGTTTTTTCTTCCGCGCAATATAAAAATGTAAAGATCGATGAGGGTAAAGGGTTTAATAGTCCTGAAGAGCCTACAATTGCTATGAATCCCAAAAATGTACTGCAAATGGTTGCAGGTTCAAATGTCCGCAATGTATATCATAGTGCCGATGGGGGATTGACGTGGGCAAAGGATTCAATGCGATCAAAAGAGCATGGTGTATATGGAGATCCTTGCGTTGTGGCTGATACGAATGGCAATTTTTATTTTTTTCACCTTGGTGATCCGGATCATAAAGGTTGGTCCGGGCCAAATTTCCTGGACAGGATGGTGTGTCAGCGATCGGTTAATGGAGGTAAAACATGGTCAGAAGGATCTGCGATAGGCATAAATCACCCGCATCAACAGGACAAAGAATGGGTAGCAGTTGATGGCAAAACAAATGCACTTTATATTACCTGGACAGAATTTGATAAGTACGAAAGTAAAAGTCCGATCGACAGTTCGCGGATCTTATTTTCGTCCTCCCTTGACCAGGGACAAACCTGGTCGGCACCAATGCGCCTGAGCCAATATGCGGGTAACTGTGCCGATAGTGATTCCACTGTTGAAGGAGCAGTACCTGCGGTGGGTGTTAACGGAGAAATATATACAGCATGGGCATTTGATCAGAAAATATATTTTGACAGGTCTGTTGACGGTGGAAAAACCTGGTTAAACAAAGATATATTGGTGTGTGATCAGCCGGGTGGATGGGATTTTGAGGTGAGCGGTATTTATCGCTGCAATGGTATGCCGGTTACAGTATGTGACAATAGCAAAGGTCCGAACAGGGGTGCTGTTTACATAAATTTTTCTGATCAGCGAAGCGGCAAGAATAATACGGATATATGGATCGTAAAATCAACGGATGGCGGAGCATCATGGAGTAAACCAACACGCGTGAATACGGATACGACGAATCACCATCAGTTTATGTCATGGATGGCGATCGATCAGTCTACCGGTTATTTGTATGTGGTGTTTTACGACAGGAGAGCATACAAGGATGATTCAACGGATGTTTATTTGGCGGTGTCAAGGGATGGAGGAATTACATTCAGTAATGAGAAAATAAATGAGAATGCGTTTAAGCCGAACAAATATGTTTTTTTAGGAGATTATATTAATATAGCTGCGCATAATGGGGTGATACGTCCGGTTTGGGTAACTATTGAAGGTTTTAACACAATGATATGGACGGCAATTATAAGTGACCCTGCCCAACAGCAGGAGATACCGGTACGCGAAAAACCAATAAGAAAAAAGAGGCGTTTTAGCTTTAAATTAGGTTAATGTCTTTACCCGTTCTTATGTCTGATCCTTTCAAACTTATTGTAATATCATCGGAACATGGGATTGCAAATGAAGCACAAGTTGTTTCACAGCTTTTTGAATGCGGACTTAATTGTTTTCATTTGCGAAAATATAAGTGGGATGAAGCTGAGACGACAGCTTTTCTTAATTTAACACCTATTGAATTTCACAAGCGGATCGTTCTTCATTCACACTTTGCACTTCTTGAAAGGTATGACCTCAAAGGCATTCACTTGAATGAGGAAAATAGGTCGAAGATTGAGCGTTTTGAGAATAAAAAAATTATATCAACATCTTTCCACTCTCTAGAGGAAATAGAAAACAATAAATATCCATACGGATATGTTTTTTTGAGTCCGGTGTTTGACAGTATCAGCAAGCCAGGATATACAAGCAAGTTTAATTTTGGAATAATCGCAGACAGGTTTCAACGTTGGAAGCTGGAGGATAGGATTATGCCGGAAGTTATTGCTCTTGGCGGGGTTGAGGCAAAGAATGTTATAAATGTAAAAACGTTGGGATTTTCAGGAGCTGCCGTGTCAGGTGCAGTGTGGAGTAGTGAAGATCCTTTTAATGCATTTTTAGAGACACAATCAAAAATCAACCAGCCCCTTTTTTAAGGAATACACATTTTCGAATCCTTTGCTATTCAATAGCTCGGCGGCTTTTCGGCTTCTTATTCCGGATTGACAATGAATGATCACTGGAATGTTCTTTTTTATTTTATCAATATGATTCAAAAGTTCATTCAGGGGTATCAATTCGCCTCCAATATTTTTTAAATTGTATTCTGCCGGTTCTCTTACATCAATAAGTTGAAATTCTTCCTTCAGATTCATTTTTTGTTTTAATTCTTCCCCCGAAATTTCTTTTACCGGTATGCCGCATAATTGTTCGTAATCGGCAAGAGATGAAATATTTTTATTCCCGGGAACAGGGTTAAATGAAAAAGTTTCAATATTCATTGATAGAGCATCAACGGTAAGTAGTTTTCCGCTCAATACTTCACCTATACCTGTAATCATTTTAATCACTTCATTGGCTTGTAATGTGCCAATTATGCCTGGTAAAACGCCGATAACTCCTATCTCAGAACAATTCGGAACTTCATTGGCAGCAGGTGGAGCAGGGTAGAGGCAGCGGTAAGTCGGGCCGCCTTTGTAATTAAAAACAGAAACCTGTCCTTCGAATTTAAAAATGGAACCGAATACCAGAGGTTTGTTAAGTATTACGCAAGCATCGTTTACTAAATAACGTGTTGGGAAATTATCCGAGCCGTCAACGATTATATTATATTGATTTATTATTTCGATTGCATTTTTAGATGTGAGAAAGCAGGTATGAGACGTGAGATTGACAAAAGGATTTTGCTTCAATAATTTTTCCTTTGCAACTTCAGCTTTGTATTTGCCGATATCTTCAGTTGAATATAAAATTTGCCGTTGCAGATTGCTTTCATCTACTTTATCATTGTCAACAATTCCAATATGCCCGACACCTGCCGCAACAAGGTATTGCAGCACAGGGCAGCCAAGTCCCCCCGCACCAATAACAAGTACTTTGGCTTGTTTTAGTTTTTGCTGCCCTTCAATTCCTATTTCGGGAAGGATGATGTGGCGGTTGTAGCGGGTTAGTTCTTTATCTGTCATTCTTCTAATGCAATTAGCGCCCTATCCCAATCCTTCCAAACTACTTCATATCCCTGTTCACGTATCATTGAGCTTATTTCTTTTGGTGAACGTTCGTCTGATACTTCAAACTGTTCGAGCGATTCGGGTTCTGCAGCGTAGCCCCCCGGATTTGTTTTTGAGCCGGCACTTATTGAAGTTATTCCCAGTTTAATAATATGGTTCCTGAATTTTTCACTTTCACGGGTCGACATTGACAATTCCACTTCTTCATTTAAAATGCGGTAAGCGCAAATTAGTTGTACGAGCTCTTTGTCGCTCAGTTCCATTTTTGGTAACAATACACCTTCGGCCGGCCTGAGTCGTGGGAACGAAATGGAGTATTTGCTTTGCCAGTATGTTTTTTCCAGGTAATCCAGGTGAAGAGCGGTGAAAAAGCTATCCACTCTCCAGTCTTCAAGACCCAATAAAACACCTATCCCCATTTTGTGAATGCCCGATCGGCCAAGCCTGTCAGGAGTTTCAAGCCGGTAATTGAAATTTGATTTTTTTCCTTTGGGGTGATGTGTTTTGTAATTTTCTTTATGGTAGGTTTCCTGGTATACAAGTACGGTATTTAATCCTACGGTATTTAATTCTTCATAGTCCGCCTGATCCAAAGGCTGAACCTCAATGGACACATGCGAGAAATAGGGGCGTAAAAGTTTTATGGCGTTCTTCAGGTATTGAACTCCGACTCTTTCGTTTGCTTCACCTGTAACAAGCAATACATGATCATACCCCAAAGCTTTTATTGCTTTGGCTTCAAGTATTATTTCTTCGTTGCTTAGCGTTTTCCTTTTTATTTTATTATCAAAGCTGAAACCGCAATAGGTGCAAATGTTCTGACACTCACTCGACAGATACATAGGGATGTACATCTGTATCGTCCGCCCGAAACGTTTTTTTGTGAGTTGATGGCTGAGTTGCGCCATTTGCTCCAGATAGGGGAGGGCTGCCGGAGAGATCAGTGCTTTGAAATCTTCGGGTGTGCGTTTTTCTTTTTGCAGTGCATGCAAAACATCGGTACTTGTTTTGTTGTAAATGCTTTGTTTTACTTTGTCCCAGTTATATGTGTCGAATATTTCTTTGAAGTTCATTTTCTAATAATAGTTCAAGTATTCTTTTGTGTAAATAAGTCCGAAGGACTTAAATGTCAATAACCTTGTGTGAAACACAAGGTTGAATGGATAACATAAGTAAGCCAAGCCCGAAAGGGGGTGAATCTTTAAAGTGTAAATGTTTTTTATAAACTTCATTTTGTATCTAACGTTCAACCCCTTTCGGGGTTGTTTGTTTTTGATATGTTATTTTCCACCGATTGCATCGGTGGTTATTTATATTGAACCCCTTCGGGGTTAAGTATATTGTATTTATAGAATAGATTAGCTTTCTAAAAACGCAGTCAACGGACTACTCGCCTCGGCGAAGTTTTTTGGTTTAGCCAGCTTTGCTTCGTATGCCATACGTCCGGCCTCAACAGCAAGCTTAAAAGCTTTTGCCATTTTAACCGGATTTTCAGAGACTGCTATTGCAGTGTTTACCAATACGGCATCAGCTCCCATTTCCATGGCTTCGGCAGCGTGTGAAGGCGCACCTATACCCGCATCAATAACTACCGGTACTTTACTTTGTTCGATTATAATTTCCAGGAAATCTCTTGTGCGTAAACCTTTGTTACTGCCTATTGGTGCGCCAAGTGGCATAACGGCAGCAACACCAACTTCCTCGAGCCGTTTGCAGAGAACGGGATCAGCATGAATGTAAGGCAGTACAATAAATCCAAGTTTTACGAGCTCTTC
>JAEUTS010000112.1 GCA_016787005.1 Bacteroidia bacterium | reverse complement strand
ACTATTGGGTTCTGAATTTTCGCAATTGGCTCCTGGATCTCCAGCATAACCATATATACTGACAGGCTTAACAACGATGCGAAGAAGCACCAAACAGAAACAAAATAGTTTTCATAAAACAGTTCGGTGATAGCCGCGGAGATTATGATTGTTACTCCAAGCATCCACATTCTTTTTATATGCGAGAAGAAAGATGGTGCAATTATGGAAATAATATAAAACACCGCTACTGCGTTCTGGAAGGTGGGCGGATATTTTCTTATGTATTCCACATGGTGCCCCGTTATTTGCGCCTGAACAGCATAATTTGAAAGACAGTATCCGAGGTACAAAGACACAAGTGCGCCCAATCCTGCCAGTATTTTTTGGGTGTTTTTGCGTGTGCCCTTTTTTTCAAGGAATAATATGGACAAAGGAACGTAAAGAGGCCAAACAACCTGGGCGAAAATGAGAAAAATAATTGTTAATGTATGTGAAGTTGTGCTTTTCACCGGATCGGGCAAGGATAACCACAAAAAGCCTTCTGTTATTTGTTGCACGGCAAAAATCAATGGAATAACAGCAAAAGGAATTTGTGATTTATGTTGCACTTTTCTGATTGCGGCAACGCCTATTGCCGACAAAACAATACCTGCCCCGAAACTCGCATTTGCCGAAAAGCACATAGGTTTAAATTAAATGATAATAGAATTTATACCGAATAAGGATCTTTAGTGGGCTTTTGTGTTTTCGTGCTTTTGTGGCGAAAATCCATTTGCCACAAAAGCACGAAAGCTCAAAATATTCACCAAATGTTTTTCTGAAAATACCATATAATATTCTTATTCGGTATAATATCTAACAACTATATGTAATGAACCGCTTTACATGCGATAAAGTTAAACTCAAACTCCTACATGTCAAAGATGGACATTTAAAACGGACAAGTGTTGCACAACTTTGAATATAAGTTACATTGTTCACATGTTTTTCAATTGAAAACAGCCGGGCTGATAATTCTCATATATAA
The DNA here is from genome assembly GCA_016787005.1 of Bacteroidia bacterium. Lineage (GTDB taxonomy): Bacteria > Bacteroidota > Bacteroidia > JABDFU01 > JABDFU01 > JABDFU01. Next base: position 3,436 of record JAEUTS010000112.1, on the reverse strand, counting down.
TAGTGAGTCTTGTCATTTCTGAAGGGAGTGAGATCATGCAAGTTTGTAACCGAAATGAATATGGAGATGCGTTAACTATAAATAATAACTTAAAAGAAAACATTATGGGAAATCTCCTTTACATTATAGCCGTAATATTAATTATCGGTTGGGCGATCGGGCTCTTTGCATTTCATGCCGGCGGGCTTATTCATATTCTGTTGGTCATAGCGCTTATTTCAATAGTGTTAAGGGTAATTCGCGGGAAATAGTTATCCTGTTCAAACAGTTTCTACCTGTGTAATATGATGAGATCAATTTGAAAGAATTCGCCTGCCGTGTGAGTGGCATTTGGTTTTTAGTAATGTTTATGGATGTAGGTTGTATGTTTTAATTTTTTAGCAAGGATAAAAAGTGGATGAAGAGTTTGATCGTATGACTAACATCGTCAAAGTAATATGTTTTTGTTTCATTTCTCTTTTCACTTTCAATACAACTTTGATTGGAGCCCGCGTCATTAATAGCCCTAAAGCAGATAGTGTAAAAAGGGCATTTCTTCAGATACTTCAAATACAGAGTTACGAAGACAATTTTGTTGGCTATACCTACGATAGTGATGATGTGTCTTTTATTGATTTTACATTTTCTGCCCGCACCAGGATTTACCCTTTTGATTTTCTTATGAATGTATTGCCTAAGTCCTACCGGCAGGATCTGCACCTTAACTTTGCTTTTACAGCCAGGTTTGGTCAGTACATAGGTACCCGCTACTCATCACCTGTTATCGAAAAGCGTTTTAATCCATACCTGTTTTTGAAATATACTCCTAAAGTGGGATTTAGAAATACGTCTTTAATAGTTGGTTATGGACATGAGTCGAATGGGCAATCGATTAATGATTCAGTTACATTTTTTAAAACAGCCGGGTTTCCTCATTATACTGTAAATGAAGCAAAAGATTACATCAGCCGTGGTTGGGATTATTATGGCTCAAGTATCATTTCGGACTTTTTCCCGCACAGGTTTTCAAAATTGATCTTTGAAACAGATGTTTCTGTTAAATATTATCTGAGCAAAGGTTTTTTACAGGGAGATAAAGAAGAATACAGGAGTTGGGAGCGGGCCTGGAGTGGAGTAAGATTTACAAGGAATGAAGTAAATGGAATTTCTGTTTCAATTACATGTTTGAAGGACTCCTCATTAATTAACAGAATAAGCGTTGGCTATGAGACCGGAATAGCGAAACCTCTGTTTAATAATTCAATTAAAGTACTTCTTGGTTTTAACGTAGGTCGTTTTCCGCTCGCGTTGACTTATAGATATGGATACAACGGAGATATTTCACAGTATGGTAAACAAACGGGTAGCCTTGGCCTAACGGTTATTATGCAATCATTTGAAAGACCTTATAATAAAATGAAATAGCCATCACGCCAAAAGGCGTGACCAACCGAAATGAATAAAACGAGATGTCATGTGCCATGCCTGCCGGCAGGCAGGGAATATGACAATTAAGATCTTACAAATCATATGCAGATGAAAAGATAGTTTCATCTGATCCTACTCCTTTGTTATTTTAACTATTTGTCTTGCAGTGTTTTTATCAGTATTAAAAATGATGGAAAGAAGGTGATATAGTTCAGGATGACGTTTTTGAAATTTTTCCTGATTATCGAAAAAGTATTCACTTACAACTGCTAAAAATTCAGCGTTACTGGTGAGCGCGTAGAGGTTGATGTCTGAATGTCCTTTTTCAATCCGGCTTATTTCTTTTTTTATTTCGTGCAGCCACGGTCCTACAAATTGGTTTTCCATCAATATTTTCGGAATTCCATCGATCACACCATCTTCTTTATCCAGCAAGTGTATGAATTCGTGAATGCCCACATTACTTTTGTGCGGTGAGCCATCAAATGCTTTGACCAGGTCAGGCCTGGATAATATGACAGTGCCTTCCATAAAACGATTACCAACCATTCCCGAAATAAATTCTTTATGGCCGTTGAATCGTTGTGTTTGAAATTTTTCATCAAAACTATTCGGGTATATTAACACAGTTTGAACGTTCGGATAATTGTATCCGGGGAAAGCAAACGTTGGGATAATAGCACTGGAAGCCGCCATAAGCCTTATTGTGTCATCAATTTCAGTGTCAATCCCCTCAATGTTTTTAGTGGCAAGAAAGCGCTGTATGCGTTTTTCAAATAAGGTTTTGTCCGGATCATTTAACCGGGAGTAGAAGCGTATGTTTTGTTGCAGTAAATTCCTTAACTGTTCAGGGAAGGGTTGTGCCAGTTTTTCACGCAGTAATTTTTTTTTATTCCGGGATTTGTATAACAGGATAAGTATGCCAATCAGTATGACAAAAAATGTTGTAATCGCGATTGGGTTATTCATGGTAGCGTAAAAACAGGATAATGTATAAGATTTCAATCAGATTTTTGACTTGACTAAAGGTGCCACCTGTGACCCAATCAGCTCAATTGATTGTAACAGTTTTTCATGTGATAGTGACGCATTATCCATCTGGAAAGTGAATCGTGAAATGCCGCCGAGCGCTGTGCTGTGCCTCATTATCTTTTCAGCCACTTCTTTCGGACTGCCGACGAGCAAGGCGCCAAGTGGTCCGTTCTGTGCGGCAAAACGTTCATGGGTAACAGGAGGCCAGCCCCGCTCTTTCCCTATCCGTGTAAAAGTTTCGGCATAACCCGGATAGTAATCACTAATGGCTTCCTCTGTTGTGTTGGCCACATAACCTAATGAGTGCAGGCCTACCTTTAATTTTTCGGGCGAATGTCCGGCTTTTTTTCCCGCCTGCCTGTACATATCAATGAGCGGCCTGAAGCGATGTGTTTCACCTCCGATCACGGCCACCATCAAAGGCAGTCCAAGGGTGCCCGCACGCACAAACGATTGAGGTGTGCCCCCAACGCCCAGCCAAACAGGGAAAGGATCCTGTAAAGGCCTTGGGTAGATGGCCTGGTTGTTCAATGCCGGCCGGAATTTTCCGGACCAGTTAACCGTTTCATTCGCACGGATATTAAGCAACAGATCAAGCTTCTCAATAAATAATTCATCATAGTGATGGAGGTTTAAGCCGAACAGGGGATAAGCTTCAGTAAATGAACCGCGCCCTACAACCATTTCGGCCCGGCCCCGGGAAATGAGGTCAAGCGTGGCGAAGCTCTGGAATACACGTACAGGGTCGGCCGCGCTGAGAACGGTAACAGCGCTCGTAAGTCGTATACGTTTTGTGCGGGCAGCCGCAGCAGCGAGAATAAGGTCGGGTGCTGAATCCAAAAATTCTTTGCGGTGATGTTCGCCTATTCCGAAAACATCAAGTCCCGCTTTATCGGCCTGTTCAATGCGTTCAAGCAACTCGGCCATCGAGTGCATATTATCGGTTGTATTATTTGTGAGCCTTGCTGCCGCGAAACTGTCGATTCCTATTTCCATA
>JAEUTS010000071.1 GCA_016787005.1 Bacteroidia bacterium | reverse complement strand
CCTGTACAGGCGGTAGGAGTCAGACAAGGCTGTGCGTTTGCAGCAAAAATAAAAAGAGATAAAACAGATATAAACCCAAAGTTTCTGATCACATTATTTAATCCGTAGTAAGCGCTATTCCATGTATTCAAATTAGTCATTTTCATTTTTTATATAATTATGTAATTTGTTTTTGCCCTCGAAAATCGTTTTAAACAGATTCGTTTTTGATTACTTTTTCTTCATTTTATACTGCTTTCCGCCAATTTTTACGCAAATGTAGACCAAGCCCAAACCGAACAAAAACCACTTTCGGGTCAAAATTGTAGTTGATTCCTCAGAATTTTAATTCAATGGCAAGAAAAGGAAGAAGGATTACAAGAGATTGAAATGATTAGTAAATATCTCTATTACAAATTGTTATGAATACATGGAAGCTGATAAACTATGGAGGGTTTTAACCGGAGATGAAACTAATGCCTTCCAAAATTTGCATTCATTCGTGGCAAAATATAGTTATCCACCCTTCATTTTTATGCAAAAAATGGAGAAATAGGTTAATAAAGCTGCATTAAAGCATTTTTTGAACTTTCTCTTTAAAAACCTGCCCGAAAGGGCGGCCTCTACGTTTTGATTCGAGGTATGAAATAAAATCAAATGTATCCATAATTTGCTTTTCGTTAGGCTCATTACAGATCTTTAGCAATTTTTGAATTGTTGAATTTAACAATTGCTCCATTCTCCGCTTATCAGAATTTGCAGAAGAATATGACTTAATGTATTCCAACAATATGTTTATTGACTGTGGAGCTGATTTGTCAAGCTTACGCTTAACTGATCTTAATGAAAATTCCAATAACTCAAAGTTTTCTAATTCGATGTAACAAATTAAAACCATCACTTTCATGACCATAATAATATCGGACAGCGTTGCTTTAGATTCCATCTCCAGTCCTTTACGTAACCATGTCGAGGCCGACCTGTAATCACCACAACCAATCAGAATATGGGCAGTATTGATATGAAAAACCAACCTGATGTTATAACTGATCAGGCTATCATAATCCTTTAAGCCCCTTTCAACCTCCGGAATATTCTTTCTTTCCTCTTCAAAAAAACCCATGTTGATGCTTAAATTTTGCTGACCCATGTATGCAAACTGAAATATCTTTGATTGTATATGAGGCGAGCTGCTGGAAAGCCCTTTGATCTTATTTATAGTGTCCTGTATAAATTTATTCTTCTTATGATCGTGGTATTGGTAGTGTGTAAATGTAAGATCGTGCAATAAAACGATGTAATCGTTCATGTTCTCCCTGATGAAATGCGGATGAGATTCCCACATGGCAACATTATCTTTCAGACTATTCTCAGTTACTTTTTCATCCCTTCCGAATGCTCCTTTCCGGCTCATGGAGAAATAAAAACTCGATCTGTCGTAAAATGTTTTCGCGTTTTTAATGTCGTTCAACAAAGGATGGCTGAACAATTCCCGCGCCAACTTTTGTCTATCCGAAGGATCAATTTTACCAAAAATCAGGTGCCAGGTTTCATTACTCAGCTGATTATAATCTATAGAATTATTGATGATCTTTGTCACTTCACGCTGTTCGTCATAAACCTTATTCACCTTTTCCCGTTCGGCATTTGTCATCACAAGCAGTTTGGTTTCAATACGCAGAAGGTTCAGATAATCAATATGCATATCATATTTCAAAGCAACCTTTTTTGTGCTTGCTATCAGCGATCTGCATTGAGAGTACAATCCTTTAAGAAGTAAAACATGAATATCTTCCAGCATACTTTTCACCTCCATATTCGCGCTTTCGCCATGGTAATAATTCCGAAGACTTCGCAGAATATGCTTATACAAGTAATGCTTGATCGACGGGAGATTCTGGGAAATAGTTGTTTTCCTGAGCGCTTTTAAAAGTTCAGCATCAGTATTTATATTTTTCTTTTGAAGAAGATCAAATAGCACCAGGTAAACATTTTCTTTATTCCGGTCGTGCAAAAAGGCAAATTTTTTCAGGTAGATTTTCTCTGACTTTGAAAGGGAGGCGACAAGATCGTATAGTTTCCTGTTATTTTGCATTTTGGTTTTTAATACTTGATAACACTCTTCCCCAATTTACGCCAATTTTTTTTTCAGCAAAACCAGGCTTAACTTTATACTCCAGTGAGGCTTTTATTCTTGAGTTATTGTTAGGATGCGTGAGCAGTATTTCCATGTGCTCATTATAATCTCCGAATTGATCACTTAACTTCCTGAAAAAAACAGCCAGGGCTTTCGGGTTTATCCCGGAATGTTCTAATAGTTGAAATGAAAAATCATCTGCCTCTCTTTCCTGCTCACGATCAAAAATAGTGGACGTTGCTGTACGTCCTATTTCAGATATCATAATATTATCACTTCCTCCCAGCACGGAAAATAACAATGTTATACCCAACTCCTTAATCAATTTACTTATTACATGTCTTTTTTCAGCATGACCAATTTCGTGGGCCAATACCGCGCATAGCTGTTCGGGGGTGTCACAAAACTCTATCAATCCGCTGTAAATAAAAATATTTCCGCCGGGCAATGTAAAGGCGTTTACCTGGTCGCCTTTAATGATCCTGAATGTATACTCAAAATCTGTTTTACCAATTCCCGAAACCAGCGTGTGACTTACAACGCGCATGGCTGAATCAACGGCCTGATCACGAACAACCACAACAGAAGGATCTTTAAGGACAGCTTGTTCAACAATTATTTTGCCGAGTTTTTCTTCATTCGCAACCGAAATAGTAAAGTCCGGAGCGGTAAATAGTTTAGCCCATGGAACATAAGCAAACAATATCCATATTCCGGCAAATATGGCCACAAGTATACTTATATCCCGAAAAAGTGATTTCTTCAATTGCCTCTCTCCTTAAATTTTGGGTGGTAAATTTTGTTCCATATATATATTACTATCCTCCTCCGGACGAACCCTAAAAACACTGTGGTAAGATATCTTTCCGAAAAATAACAAGTAGTACATTTTCCCGCCATGCGCTTTAACAGCTCCGATTATCCCAAATATTAAATATAGCAGGTTGGCCACAAAAACAGCAACAAGATATCCCTTGTAAACAGAGGTAAACTGCCATTCTTCCGAAAAGTAAATGCGAAGCCCCCAGAATAAAGCAACCGCGTTCATTAATGTTGTAGGTATCTGGGAGATCAAAGCCTGATGTGTATGAAAGCGAACAAAACGGCTCGATTTTTTATTTACAAAGTAATAAATAACCGCCGCGATAAGGTTGATTATAGGCAAGGGCAAACCCGCTCCCAATGCCGCGAACATCATAAGATATGCACCCATTGCATCTTCCTTCTCCCTTTGGGGAATTTCCTGGGGCTGTGGCAATGGGTGATAACCGGTTTCAATATCAGTTTGCATTATTTAGTAATTTAAAGAATAGTTTTAAAATGTTATTTATTGTTGGCTGCCAGTTGTTTGTTTCAGAAATGCTTAAACACCAGTAACCAACAACTGACAACTGACAACCAGCAACTAATTATTCCTTCCCTGTAAATGGAGGATATGTATCAGTAAGGAACCCATAATAAGCACTTAATCTTAAACTCCAACGTAATGTTCCAACCTGAAAATCGTGCCAGCCTTTTGGGTATTTACCAGTGAACAAAATAACCCACCACGCAAGAAATCGTAAAAAAGCAGCGGCGATTGATCTGAACAGCAGCATAAAACCATGGGGAAGCAAAATATAGATGATACCAAAGAATGCGCGAACCAACAACAACCCTCTGCTTAATGTTTCCGGGTAATCTATTTCAAAACTTGTCTTATCGTCTGTCCCTGATGGAAAAAAAGCAGGATATCCATCGGAAATGTTCCAGCTTCGCGCGCTTACGCGTACACTCCAACGCATCATTTTTACCTGGTATTCGAAAAAACTCTGAGGATACTTACCCGTAAACAACACAACCCACCACGAAATAAATGAAAGGATCCCGGCCCATATCTGGCAAAATGCCATCATGAACGCATGGGGAAGAGTAATATAAAATAATCCGAAAAAAGATCTTAAAAGTAATTCACCTCGTGAGTAGGTTTCCTGGTGTTGAATTGTAAGTTTTATCATAGGGTTTGTTTATTGGTTTAAACAAAGCAAATAAAAAACGACGATTGTAATGGGATGATTTTTAATGAGTTATTAACAAATAGAGGGAGCAATACTCCTATCTCACCACTTCCAAAAGCCAACAAAGGCCTCCTGATCGCTCGGGAGGCCTTTGAAGGGTTTGGTTTTCAGTTTCTATTTTAACTTCCGCACGCTTCGCAAGCGTCCGGGTTATCGAGCGAGCAGCTCATTTCGGCTTTGCGTTGTTCTATCAATATGTCTTCGTTACCAAGAATTTGCTTTTCAGCAGCGGCAATTCTGTTTGCTTCGTCCTTAAGCACACTTGCATCAATGGTGAACTTAATGGCATCAACTGCGGCCTTGGTGCGGAGGTAATACATGCCGGTTTTTAAACCTTTTTCCCATGCATAGAAATGCATTGAGGTTAGCTTGGCAAAGTTTGGCTCCTGAATAAATAAGTTAAGCGACTGGCTTTGGCATATATATGCACCGCGGTCGGCAGCCATATCTATGATCGTCTTCATTTTTATTTCCCAAACTGTTTTGTACAGGTCTTTTATATTCTGCGGAACCTCATCGATGTTTTGAACTGAGCCGTTCGCCGCGATGATCTTGCTTTTCAGGCGGTCGTTCCAGATGCCCAATTTTACCAGGTCTTTCAACAAATGTTTATTTACAATAACAAACTCGCCGGAAAGAACGCGCCTTGTGTAAATGTTGGATGTATATGGCTCGAAACATTCGTTATTCCCTAATATCTGTGATGTTGAAGCGGTCGGCATTGGCGCAACCAATAATGAATTACGTACACCATATTTTTTCACTTCCTCGCGTAACACATCCCACTCCCAACGGCCGGTTGGTGTAACACCCCACATGTCGAATTGAAATATTCCCTGTGAAGTTGGCGATCCGGGAAAACTTTCATAAGGGCCGTATACTTTAGACAGGTCCTTTGATGCTGTCATCGATGCGTAATAGATCGTTTCAAATATCTCTTTATTCAGTTGTATCGCTTCTTCCGAATCGAAAGCCATACGCAATAAAATAAACGCATCGGCCAGACCCTGAACGCCAAGTCCGATAGGACGATGGCGCATATTGCTGTTACGGGCCTCAGGAACCGGGTAATAGTTACGGTCGATTATTTTATTCAGGTTGTGCGTGGCAACATAAGTAACCTCAAACAACTTCTGGTGATCGAATTTTCCATTCTCAACAAAACGGGGTAATGCAATGGATGCCAGGTTACATACCGCGATCTCATCGGCGGAAGTATATTCTACTATTTCTGTGCAAAGGTTAGACGACTTGATCGTGCCCAGGTTTTTTTGATTTGATTTGGAGTTACAGGCATCTTTGTACAACATATACGGATTCCCTGTTTCCACCTGCGACTCAAGGATTTTAAACCAAAGTTCCTGAGCCTTTATTGTTTTGCGGGCCCGGCCTTCTTGCTCGTAACGGGTATATAATTTTTCGAATTCTTCACTATGACAATCGGCTAAACCAGGTGCTTCATTCGGGCAGAACAAAGACCAGTCTTCATTGGCTTTCACGCGTTTCATGAATAAGTCAGATATCCACAAGGCAGTGAAAAGATCGCGCGCGCGCATTTCATCTTTACCATTATTTTTTCTAAGGTCAAGGAACTCGAAAATATCAGCATGCCATGGCTCAAGGTATATAGCGAAACTTCCCTTACGTTTACCTCCGCCCTGATCAACATAACGGGCAGTGTCGTTAAACACACGTAACATTGGTATAATTCCATTAGATGTTCCGTTCGTACCGCGTATGTATGATCCTGTTGCGCGTATATTGTGGATGCTCAACCCTATACCTCCTGCTGACTGAGAAATTTTAGCACAGTTTTTAAGTGTGTCGTAAATCCCATCAATACTATCATCTTTCGTTGTAAGCAGGAAACACGATGACATCTGTGGCTTTGGTGTACCCGCATTAAACAATGTTGGAGTAGCGTGTGTGAACCAGCGTTCACTCATTAAATTATACGTTTCAATGGCAGCATCAATGTCTTCTTTATGGATTCCTATAGAAACCCGCATCAGCATATGCTGTGGACGCTCAGCCACACGTCCGTCAATTTTTAAAAGATAACTTCTTTCAACTGTTTTAAAACCGAAATAATCGTAACCAAAATCACGGTCGTAGATAATAGTAGAGTCCAGTATTTCCGCATTCTTCTGAATGATCTCATGAACATCTTCGGCAATAAGCGGAGCTTTGAACCCGGTCTTCTTATCAACGTAGTTATATAACTTCTCCATGGTTTTGGAGAATGATTTCTCTGTATTCTTATGCAGGTTGGACACGGCGATACGCGATGCAAGCAACGCGTAATCGGGATGTTTTGTAGTCAATGATGCCGCAATCTCGGCAGCAAGGTTATCAAGTTCACTCGTGGTAACACCGTCATAAAGACCTTCGATCACCTTCATGGCAACCTGTGCTGGATCAACATGTATTGGCTCCAGGCCGTACGATAATTTCTGAACACGCGCTGTTATCTTGTCGAACTTTACCGACTCGCGCTTACCGTCTCTTTTTACTACGAACATAAAATTTGTTTTTGGGAGTTTGTGATTCTAAATTAAGGTGACTTTGCAGGAGTTTTACCCGCTAACCGGTCAAGTAATTAACAATGCATAGTTAAAAGTCCTCGTCGAGTTTGAAGACATTATCACCCTTCCCCACACCCACACTGGCCTTCTTGTATTCACCAACGCGCTTTTCGAAGAAGTTTGTTTTTCCCTGCAATGAAATAAGTTCCATAAAATCGAAAGGATTGGTGGCATTATACACCTTGCTGTAACCAAGTGCCATTAACAGGCGGTCGGCTACAAACTCAATGTATTGACACATCATTTCAGCGTTCATCCCGATCAGGCGAACGGGAATGGCGTCAGTAACAAATTCCTTTTCAATTTCAACGGCATTCATAATAATGGCCTTTACCTGTGCCTCTGGAAGTTTGGAAACCAACTGGTCGTATAAAAGACAGGCGAAGTCGCAGTGCATGCCTTCATCTCGGGATATTAACTCATTGGAAAAGCTTAATCCCGGCATTAACCCACGCTTCTTTAACCAAAAAATGGAGCAAAAGCTGCCGGAAAAGAAAATACCTTCAACAGCTGCGAAAGCAACAAGGCGCTCGGCAAATGTTCCGTTTGATATCCAACGTAAAGCCCATTCTGCCTTTTTGCCCACACATGGAACTGTTTCCATGGCATTGAACAGTTTATGGCGTTCAGCGGGCTCTTTAATGTATGTATCAATTAACAACGAGTAGGTTTCGGAATGGATATTCTCCATCATGATCTGGTAACCATAAAAGCAACGTGCTTCGGGGTATTGTACCTCATTCATGAAATTAACGGCAAGATTCTCATTCACAATACCATCACTGGCAGCAAAGAATGCCAATACATGCTTAATGAAATGACGCTCGTCGTCATTTAGCTTGTTAGTCCAATCGGACAAGTCAGGCGAAAGGTCGATTTCCTCCGCTGTCCAAAAACTCTGTTCGCATTTTTTGTACATTTCCCATATATCCTTGTGCTTAATAGGAAAAAGTACGAATCTCTCCTTGTTTTCCTGTAAAATCGGTTCTACCATAAATTTAAATTTCTTAATAGGTTTATTATATCGTTTTATTTATGTCCCACCTTTAAACCAAAGCCGACAATCTCCCTGTAAAACATCTGTTTCACGATTAACTTCCACATAAGGACGACGATTGTAAAATTCGGTAGGCAAATGTTTGGAAAATTTTAAGAGCAGACAAGTATTTTAAATTAACATTTACTCAAAGTTTTAAACACGGACCTGTTAGTGTATCAGGCAATTAGCCTGCAATGCACGTCTGCATTGAAACACAAGGTTTGTTAAAAAAACATTAAAAATTTCTTTGGAAAAATCCGGTTTTCACTTGCACATAATTTTTTTCTGACAATATGGGATTTGAGGGAGTTCCGGAAAAATGAAACAGTCCGAATCTGGTCGCGTCACCACCAATAAGGCTTCCTCGCCGGATGACCATACTTTTTAAACCTGTTAAAAACCAGCTGATACCGTAAGGGAGAGGATTTGAGAGGAGTATGCTTTAAGCCTACCATATACTTTTCGGCCTTCCACACATTCCTGGAACCTGAGCGCCAATCCACCATTGTGTCATCGAGATGAACGACCGCGTATTCGGTAATTTTGCCCGTATTATCTATGTATGGATCATAATAACTCCAGACAAGATCGCGCACAGAACGAAACACCGGTTTTCGTCCATGCAAGCCTTCGTCCCGGGAACGGGCAACAGCCCCCCACATTCCCTTATGTTTAAAAATAAAAACAACGTGCCCCAAACCATCCTGGCTTTCAAAACTGATAACAAGCGGAGGAAAACCATTTTGTTCAAGTATGGCTGCTGCTATAAATGTGGCCTCATAACAATGCGCCATCCCTGACAGAAATGCAGAATAAGCAGATCGCAAAGTTTCTTTATCCCTTTCATGGTTGTACGGAAATTTTCTCAGAAATACCTGTACCTGTTTTGGTGTCCGATACTTCCTGGCGAGGGCAGCGAATTGTTTCCGGGCTTTATCTGGTTTCATTCTTTCATGTTGTTGACTGTCTCCATGTTTATAATTGTCACAGAGCATTAGCCGACAAACCCATAACCAGCCCCGCTCAAACACCAATCCCTACAGGCAGACTCATTTACTCTTCTTCCTTATCTCTGAAGCAAGCTCCAACTGCTTATACCATTGCTTACCATATTTGCGAATAAGCGGCTCTTTTAAAAACTTGTATACGTTGACATTCAACTTCGTTCCGCATGAACAGGCCGGGGCACAAATGTTCCAACGATGATATTCTACCCGTTCCACTCCCCTTTTTTGCGTGATGCGAATGGGGTATAAGTGACAGGAGATCGGCTTTTTGAATTTTACTTTCCCCTCATAATAGGCCTTTTCAATGGCGCATTTAGCGATCTTGTTCTCCATATACACAAAAGCGCAAACGCCCCCGTTTACAAGCGGTGTGGTCAACTCACGGTCCTCATCTATCACATAAACCCCTTGCTTTTCAACTGCCCCAACCCCTTCCTTTGTCATATATGGTTTTACTTTGGGTAATATGGTCTCCAATACCTCCACTTCCTCCTTCTCAAGCGGGGCTCCCGACACACCGGCTACACAGCACTCTCCTTTGCATGCGCTCAGGTCGCAAACAAATTTTTCATCAAAAACAGCTTCTGATACAAGTGTATTACTAATGGCTATCATGAGTGGACCGGTTGTGTGCTGCAAAGGTGCAAATTATAACGATATTGACTGGACTAAAAGCAAAATCAAACAAGCATTAAAGGTTACTCCATATAAAATGCTGTCTATTTATTCATACTCAAAGGAGACAACAGATCAAATTTATTTGAAAAACATATTACAAACAAAAATCCCATCACGCTTAAGCGTGATGGGATTTAACTTTTCTTCGCTTAACTAATTAATGAGCGCCGCCATCCACTTCACCTTCTTCAAGAGGAACTGTTTGAGGAACATAATCCAATTGTTTACCCGGTTTACTGTAGTCATATGCCCAACGTTTAACTACGGGCAAAGCACCCGGCCAATTACCGTGGGTATGCGCCATAGGTGTAGTCCACTCCAGTGAATTACTGTGCCATGGATTTTGTTCTGATTTGGGTCCGCGGAAAATGCTGTAGAAAAAGTTGAATACAAAAATGAACTGTGCAGCGGCCCCTATGAAAGCAAAGATCGAAACAAGAATATTTATATCAACCAAGTGATCAAACATTGGAAAATCGGTATTGGTATAATAACGGCGAGGAACACCTGCCAGGCCTAAAAAATGCTGCGGGAAAAATACACCATAGGCCGAAATAAAGGTTGTCCAGAAATGCAAATACCCCAGTTTTTTATTCATCTGGCGGAGGAAGAGTTTTGGAAACCAATGGTATACCCCGGCAAACATACCCAAAACTGCCGAAAGACCCATTACAATATGGAAGTGAGCAACAACAAAGTATGTATCGTGTACTGGAACGTCAAGCGCCGAGTCGGCAAGGATAATACCTGTAACACCACCAGTAACAAAGGTTGACACCAGGCCGATAGCAAATAGCATGGCAGGAGTTAATTTCAGATTTCCCTTCCATAATGTTGTGATGTAGTTAAACGCTTTGACTGCTGACGGTATGGCGATCAACAATGTGGTGAACACGAATACAGAACCCAGGAAAGGATTCATACCTGTGATGAACATATGGTGACCCCATACGATAAAAGATAAAAATCCAATAGCCAACATTGAGCCAATCATTGCACGGTACCCAAAGATTGGTTTACGTGCGTTAGTGGCGATAACTTCAGAAGCTATACCAAGGGCGGGTAATAATACGATGTATACTTCCGGGTGACCGAGGAACCAGAACAAGTGTTGATAAAGGATCGGGCTTCCACCGCTTTGTTCAAGGGCCTGTCCCCCGATGTAAATATCCGACAGGTAGAAACTTGTGCCGAATGTTCTATCCATCAACAGTAAAACAACAGCTGATACAAGAACGGGAAAGGAAAGAACTCCAAGAATAGCTGTGATAAGGAAAGCCCATATGGTAAGAGGTAAACGAGTCATGGACATACCCTTAGTACGCATGTTAAATACAGTTATAATATAATTCAAGCCTCCTAAAAGGGCTGAAACAACAAATATTGTCATACTCAATAACCATAGTGTCATTCCTAAACCTGAACCTGGAATGGCTTGAGGCAATGCGCTCAACGGAGGATAAATTGTCCAGCCGGCAGATGCAGGTCCGCCCTCAACAAAAAGCGACAATAACATTATTACACTAGATGCCAAAAAGAACCAAAAAGAAAGCATATTCAGAAACCCGGAAGCCATATCACGTGCCCCAACCTGATAGGGAATAAGTAAGTTGGCAAATGTACCGCTCAAACCTCCTGTAAGCAGAAAGAACACCATAATAGTACCGTGAATTGTAACCAAAGCCAAGTACATATTAGGATCCAAAATACCATCCTTACCCCACTTGTCGCCCAATAAAAACTCTACTAACCAAAATTTTTGTCCGGGCCAGGCAAGCTGCAAACGAAACAGTGTTGACATAACCATACCCACAAGTGCCATGATAACCGCCGTTATTAAAAACTGGCGAGCAATGACCTTGTGGTCCATGCTGAAAACATATTTTGTTAGGAACGATTCCTCGTGATGATGCTCGTGATTGTGTTCGTGAGCATGAGCACTGTGTCCGTGATTATCGTGTGACATACTTTATTATTTTAATTTTAAATTTATCCTGCCATTAACAACCTTTTCTCCTTTAGAGAAGAACAAATGACGAATCAATTTTTCGCCAAAAATGGTTTCTGTTTAGCCAACCAAGCTTCGTACTGATCAGGTGTATCAACTACAACATTCATTTGCATGTTGTAGTGTGATGCGCCACAAATTTTATTACACAATAAAACATAATTAAATTCATAGGGCTCCTTGCCATCCTTCGCACGTAGATCGTTTATCCTTTTCATCTGATCAACCACCTCAGGCCGTTTCCTCATTTCTTCTGAAGTAATAGAAGGTGTCATATGCATAGAAGTTACCATTCCGGGTACAGCATTCATCTGTATCCTGAAATGGGGCATGAAAGCACTATGAATCACATCACGTGAATTAATCTTGAACTCCACCTGCTTACCAACAGGGATATGCAATTCGTTTCGAACAATTATATCATCAACTCCTTTGGGATCCAATGTATCCATCCCAAGTGCATTTGAGCCTCCTATATTCTTATAATTAGAATGTCCGAGTTGATTGTCTTTACCAGCATACCTGGCCGACCAGTCAAATTGCTTAGCATAAAGTTCAATGACAATTGCATCATTTGAGGCAGGTTCAGTTATAGTATTCCACATTTTTAATCCCAAAATTATGATGACCGCTAAAACTGCTGCAGGAACAATTGTCCAAATAAGCTCTAACTTATTGTTGTGAGGATAGTATACCGCTTGAGAATCAGGACGACTGTAATACTTATAAGTAAAATAGAAGAGTAGAATATTAATTATAACAAATACAATGCTAATAAGTGACATATTGAACCACATTAACCAATCCAGGTCTTTACCATGAACGGAAGCTGCTTCAGGCAAAATGCTGTCTTTATATTTGAGACATTGCCATAAACAAAAAGCCATAAACAAAAATAAAAAACCGAACATCATCCGGCCCTGGTTACGGTGATCCTTATAGGAAACCTCATTGTTTTTAGATCCCTTCAATTCGGCCGCCAGTTCAAAGACCCGCACCAACTGAGCTATGGTAATGATCAAGAGAACAATTGCTACGTAAACTAATAACTTAATCATACGTGTATTTTTTAATTAATTACTTCTTCTATCCAATTCTTCCACTCCGCAAGGTATAAACCAAGTGAAGTTATGTATGCAAGTGCTTGCTTTCGTCCAGATAAGGGTGATTTTTAACCATTAACGGCGCTTTAGCAAGATTACTTAAAACCACAAACAGGAACAATCCTAAAAATCCTAAGCCTATAGTTATTTCGGTCAGACCAATGTGCCAGTATTCATGAACTGTGGCAGGCATTACAACTACATACAGATCCATCCAATGGCCAAATAAAATACATAATCCCACGATAGTTAAGAACCCGGCATTCCGTTTTGAATCACGTGACATTAACATGATCATAGGAAATGTAAAATTGATAATGAACATAATCCACATTGGCCAGCGATATCCATACATATGCAGCCGATCGAAGTAGTAACTTACTTCTTCAGGAAGATTAGTATACCAGATGAGCATGAATTGCATGAACCACAAATAACTCCACAAAAAACTTACTGCAAACATCCATTTCCCAAGGTCGTGGATGGTGCTCTCCTGAACTTCCTCCAGATATCCATTTTTACGCAGCCAAAGAACAAGCAATGTAATAGTAACAATTGCACCAATCCAAGTCCCCGAGAAAGTATACCATCCAAACATAGTACTGAACCAATGTACATCAATAGACATTAACCAATCCCATGAGGAAGTCGATGACGTTACACCAAAGAACACCAGAAATATTGCAGCACTTTTCCTGTTCTTAAAATGAATAATGTGGTCGTTATCTCCATTCAGATCGGCCTCTAATGAGCGTTTGCGGAATATTCGTTGGAAACCGCTCCATACTAATACATAGGCCAACGTCCGTGCAAAAAAGAACGGGAGATTTAGATAACCATGCTTATGCAGCATTCCTTCATCAAAAACCGGTGATCCTTCTACGTAAACATCCTGATCCATCCATTCGTAAATATGATGAACACCTAAGGCTCCCAACACCAGCATTAGTAACATTAAGCCGGCACCAACGGGCAAGTAGCAGGTCACCGCTTCAATCACACGCTTTACTGTTGTCGCCCATCCGGCTTCAGCCGCATATTGCAGTGCCAAAAAGAAAGTTGCAGCCAAACCAATGCCCATGAAGAAGAATGTATTTAAAAGCATATTGCCCCAAAACCGGTTGTGGTGGTAGTGTCCGGCCATCCCCTCAGGAGCATTGCCATCACTTACATACCCCCAAATTAAACCGACGATGCCAATACCCATTAATATGTAGCAAAAGCGTTTGGCTTTATCTGTAAATGTGAATGTTTGATTCATAATCCGTTTGTATATTTTGAATTACTTCTTTTTGTTCTCTTCTGCAGATTTTGCCATAGCTGTCTTTGTTGAATCAGCTGCCGGGGCGTCATTAATATGCTGAAGTTTTTGTACATAATGTACAAGCTTCCATCTTTCTTCCTGTGTTAACTGAGATGCATGCGAACCCATTAGTCCTTTACCAAAGGTCATAGTATGAAATATTTTTCCTTCCGGTAAATTCTTAAGCGCTCCAGAGTATGCGGGAGGCGCGCCCGGAAGTTTTGTAGAAACAAGTCCATCGCCACCACCTGATGCGCCATGACAGTTAACACAAAACTTACCGTATAATTCTTCACCCTCTTTTAATACTTCGGAAGTTAAAGCAATTGGGTTTTTTAATTCACGGCCTGCAGTTGCATATCCTGCAGTATCGTTTGAATAAGGATAAGGCATAAACCCTCTTGGAATAGTTCCTGCAACCGGAAGGCGGCTACCCATGCTGTCTGCATACATGGGATTAATATTGTAAACTTCAACAGATGGTGAACGATACATATCGGGCATAAATTCAACTCCCGGACTATTGGAATCCTTCTTACCACATGCACTTAAAATCAAAACGAAAGAGCCAAGAACGAATACCCCTGAAAAATACTTTCTGATCATATTTGTTGATTTAATAATCATATTTCTTCTGCCTTTTTATTTGTGACGCTTACTTTCTGTTTACTTCAGAGGCCCCGGTCTCTCTCAATACCGCTTCCACTTTAGAAAGATCCGCCTGATCAACTTCCAGCAACATCAAAAATTTATCGTCTGTAGTACGCGGGTCTGGATTTTTAGCACTTACCCCGGGCAGTATCCAGCTTCTTAAAAAGAAGGTAATGGCCATTCCATGCGCAGCACATAGCACAGTACTTTCAAATGTGATAGGAATAAAAGCGGGTATATTCATTAGATAGGTGAAGTTTGGTTTACCCCCAACTTCAGTAGGCCAGTCCGATATCATCATGTACCACATCATTAGTGTTGCAAGCGAAGCCCCCGTAACACCATAAATAAATGAACAAATAGCCAACCGGGTTCTTTCCACACCAATAACAGGATCAATACCATGAATAGGGAATGGCGAAAAAACCTCTTTTACTCTAATGCCTAATGCAACAATTTTTTGTGCGCCATTTTTTAACTGATCGCCATCATCATAAATACCATGTAGAGTTACTTTGCTCATATTATTTATTTTGTAAACAGCGGTTTATGCTGCTTCTGATTAAGTCTTTATAAAATTAGTGTCCTTTCTTCTTCCACTCCGAACCTGAACTTTTCAAAATGGACTTCAACTCACTTTGTGCAATCACAGGGAAAAAGCGGGCAAACAATAAGAAAAACGTAAAGAACATTCCAATCGTTCCTACAAAAATACCAATATCAATAAAAGTAGGATGGTACATGTTCCACGTTGAAGGGGTGAACGTACGACAAAGTGTTGGAACAATGATTACAAACCGCTCAAACCACATACCAATATTAACAACAATTGAAAGGATAAAAGTCGCAATCAAACTAGTCCGTATTTTTTTAAACCAGAATAACTGCGGCGAAATAACATTGCAGGTCATCATACTCCAATACGCCCACCAATACGGACCTGTAGCACGATTCAGGAAGGCGTATTGCTCATATTCCACTCCAGAATACCACGACATAAATAATTCCGTTAAATATGCTACACCAACTATAGAACCGGTTATAATAATAACTATGTTCATATATTCAATGTGTTTTATATTGATGTAACTCTCCAGGCTAAACACTTTACGCATAATTAAAATGAGTGTTAATACCATGGCAAATCCCGAAAATACAGCCCCTGCAACAAAATAAGGCGGGAAAATTGTTGTATGCCAACCAGGCAAAACAGCCGTGGCAAAGTCTGTAGATACTATTGAGTGAACGGAGAATACAAGTGGAGTTGACAAACCGGCCAGCACTAACGATACTTCTTCAAAACGTGTCCAGTCCTTCGCACGACCACTCCAGCCAAAACTCAGAATACTATATATTTTTTTTGCGAGTGGTTTTGTCATTCTATCCCTGATTGTAGCAAAATCAGGAATCAAACCTGTATACCAAAACACCAGTGATACAGAGAAATAAGTTGATACCGCAAACACATCCCAAACAAGCGGAGAGTTAAAATTAATCCAAAGTGAACCGAACTGATTAGGAAGCGGGAACAACCAATAGTCGAGCCATGGACGACCGGTATGAAGAGTCACGAAAATAGCTGCGCACATAACAGCGAATATTGTCATCGCCTCTGCCGAACGGTTAATGGCCATACGCCATTTTTGACGAAATAATAAAAGTACCGCAGAAATAAGTGTTCCGGCATGACCAATACCAATCCACCATACAAAATTTGTGATGTCCCACGCCCAGTCAACACCATTGTTGGAGCCCCATACACCAATACCTTCACCAATAGTATACGCAAGACAACAAATCCCCCAAGCAAAGGTTGTTGCAGCCAGGGTAAAAACAATCCACCAATATTTGTTGGCTTTCCCCTGGATTGGACGAATAATATCATCGGTGATGTCCTTATACGACTTATTGCCGACAATTAACGGCTCACGAATTTCTGATTCCTGATGCATATTGTATCGTTAAATTTTAAGACTCTTTCTTTTCCTCTTTTTTCTCTTCCTTTTTTTCTTCTTTATGTTCCCGTCCGCCCTCATGACCACCGGCTTTAACTAATTCGGGTTCAGTATTTCTTACTTTAACCAGATACGAAACATTTGGTTTTATATCCAGCTCATGAAGCATATAATAGTTCCTTTCATCTTTACGCAATGCCGATATTCTACTGTTCTCATCGTTCACATCGCCAAACACAATGGCTTCGGTCGGGCAGCTTTGCTGACAGGCTGTTTTAATGGCTCCATCCTGCAGTTTTTGCATTGCTTTTTTCGCATCCAATTTACCGGCCTGCACACGTTGCACACACATAGAGCATTTTTCCATAACTCCGCGTGAACGAACAACCACATCCGGATTCAACACCATACGCCCCAAATCATCTTGCGCTGGATTCAATCCCGCAAAAGCTTCATTTTCATTATAATTATACCAATTGAATCGTCTCACTTTGAATGGACAGTTATTCGCACAATACCTGGTGCCAACACATCGGTTGTAGGTCATCTGGTTCATGCCTTCTGAACTATGGTTAGTAGCAAGCACAGGGCAAACTGTTTCGCAAGGTGCGTGGTTACAATGCTGACACATAACAGGCTGGAAAATAACCTTTGGATTTTCCGCATTGGGGTTTTCCATTTCCAGATACATATCAACAGAACCCATTTGTTTTTCTTCAGCATATTCCTTGGTCATGTCTGATTGATAATACCTGTCGATGCGCAGCCAATGCATTTCACGGGTGCGCCTAACCTGATCCTTACCAACAACGGCAACGTTATTTTCGGCCGTACAACTTACTACGCAAGATCCGCAGCCTATACACGAACCCAGATCTATCAGCATTCCCCACTTGTGACCGGGGCGATCAAACTCATCCCACAATGTAACTGCAACAGGATCCTTTTTGCCGGCATGCGTTACCAATTTTTCCTCTTCATTTCCGGATCCCTGATTCTTTTTATATTCTTCTAAAGTAGTTTCACGAATAAGGTTCCGGCCCATAATAGTGTGGTGAACCTGTGTCGCAGCAAGCTCAGTAGTTCCAACCTCTTCCGAAAGCTGAACTCCTGAAACGCTGTAATGCATTGTTCCATCTGTCAATTGTACAAACGGGTAGGCATTCTGGCCAACCACTCCCGACTTTTCACTCAGCATACCTGCTTTAGTCCGGCCATAACCTAATGCAATACCAATAGTACCACGTGCTTGTCCGGGCTGAGGGTAAACAGGTAAAGCAATGGTGGTATTACCAAACGTTACATTTACAATACTGGCTTCGCGATCCTGCCGTTCCTGCAACCTGTATCCTTTTTCTTTCATGTCTATCGGAGACATGGTAACATAATTATCCCATGTTACTTTAGAGATTGGGTCGGGCAACTCTTGTAACCAGGGGTTGTTAGCCTGGCTGCCATTGCCGATCGATATTTTTTCATATACTGTCAATTCCCAAACTCCTTCTTTAGAATTGTATTTGTTAATACGGGCTGCTGCCATAGCCAAATCCATACGCGCAGATGCAACTCCTTCCGGATTCTTAGATTCCTCTTTTTTTACGTCTTGCGGGTGAGCAGCTTTAGTCTCCTCCGCCTTTGCGTCCTTTTTTGTTTCAACCGGAGGTGTCAAACTCAATTCAAACACTCCATTTTGCAAACTTGAATTCCAAAATGTCCTGAAGTTTGTCTCTTTTGTT